>CAZVQE010000471.1:0-1519 GCA_964628875.1 uncultured Anaerolineae bacterium | reverse complement strand
GCATCCTCGAGCATGCCGATATCGTTTGGATCTACCAAGCTCGGGTCGAGCTTGATGCTCTGCACACGCTGATGACCGCTGATGACCGTTTGAATCGCGCCGCCCGCTGAGTTCACATTCACCATCTCGGTCTCTAACTCTTCTTGCGCTTTTTTCATGTCCTCTTGCATTTGTTGCAAACGGTTCATCATGCTCGGTTGCATACTCACGCCACCACCCGCGCTCGCGCCTGCGTTTGGTTTCCAGTCAGTTCGTCGTCCTTTTGCCATTTGTTGATCTCCTAGGAATCTCAAATCTTTGCGATTCAAGATTTATTTCACATTGATTTTCTTACAGTGGTCTATCTTATCCAAGTCGCTTGGGCGCAAACAAAACACCGTACTCGGTGTGCCCGCCGCCGCCCAGATTTCATCATACTGCCACAGGTCCTCGTCGGCAAATGTAATCAGCGGCTCGACCGATCCCACCGGCGCGACACCGCCAATGACATAGCCCGTCTTGGTACGCACAAAATCCGCATCCGCTTTTTCGATGGGCTCACCGACTAACTCGGCGATGCGCTTTTCATTCACACGGTTGGCGCCGCTGGTCAGCACCAACACACCCTGCTGCGAATGCTTGGTGCGCAACACAATGGACTTGACGATTTGCGCGACGGTGCAGCCAATTGCATTTGCCGCATCCTGCGCCGTGCGCGTGCCTTGCGGAAACTCAACAATGCGCGTCTGGATGCCGATTTCACTCAACGCTTTTTGCACACGCGCAGTGCTACTCGAATCTAAACTCATACAAAACCTATTGTGTCATTCTGCGGAGTGCAACGACGCGAAGCAAGGTGTCGCGACAAAGAATCTCTACGCATTCATTTATACGCTAGCGATTCTTCGCTCCCTTTGGTCGCTCAGAATGACAGATTTACACACCGTCCTTGTTAATTAATCCTCGCGCACTTGCCCGCCCAATCGCTTAGCGGCTTTAATCAGCGGGTCATCTTCATTTGCGGCGGGCGTGTCGAGCTGTCCGACAAAAATCTGCAACCGATACTCACCGCCCAGCACAGTGCGCATGGCAGCCGTGACCGACGCCACATGTTTTGGATCGTTCAATCGCTCGCGCGCCATGTCATGGTTGGCTTTAATTTGCGCGACGTTGCCATTTACCGCAAACAGCGCGCACGAGCGCATCAGCGCCGCAGCCGGTTTGTTGCTGCGATTGACCTCATCAATCACTTGCTTCCACGTAGCGCGCAGATCGCTGATGTCTGCTGAGTGATTCGTGTGTTGTTGAATGGGTTCTGCGACGGACGCGGCGTGGCTCTTTGTGACAGCAGACGCGCCGCGCGACTCGGTTTTTTGTTGAATGGGTTGTGCGGCGGGTGCGGCTTCATTCACCGGCACAGACGCTGTAGGCGCGACCACACACTCCAGATACGCCATCTCAATCGCAAGCTGCGCGTCGCCGCTGCTGCGCATATCGTTGATCGCCGCGCTAAATGCGCGAATGCCTCTCAGCAACAACG
>CAZVQE010000470.1:0-1526 GCA_964628875.1 uncultured Anaerolineae bacterium | reverse complement strand
CGACATGATCCGTCGTATCGCGCAGCGCACGCAGGCGCGATTGCCAATAGTCGGTGTCGGTGGCGTGAGCAGCACCGCCGACGCGCGCGCCAAGCTCGATGCGGGCGCGTGTCTTGTGCAGTTATATTCGGGGCTAATCTATCAGGGTCCGCGATTGGTGCGCGAGATTAACCACGGATTGCGATAAGGCAGGTTTGCCAAATTTATTGATATGGCTTTTTTTGATTCAAGTGATTCTCAAAATAATTTTGTAGTCTCTTTTAGAGAGAATCTGCAAAACGATTTCGGTATTTGGGCGAAAGGTTATTTGCATAGCGCACAGCTGGTAGCTGAAAATTTGCTTGCGAGATCCCATTTTGCAGATTATGAAGCGTACCCTGTTGTATTTTTATATCGACATGCCTTTGAGCTTTATTTGAAGGATTTTTATTACAAATCTTATCTATTTGCAAAAGGTAGATTTGAACTTGATAATTTGCAAAGTTTTGTTCATAGGCATAAACTCGTTCCACTTGCTCGGTACTTTCTGAAAGTTTGTCAAATTATTTTTCCTGGCGATAAACCTTTGAACGAATTAGCTAACAAGGTCGTATCGTATGCGATTGATATCGAGGAATTGGATTCTGATTCTTATGCTTTTCGATATCCAATTGATAAAAAAGGATTTTTATCAACAAATTGGCACCAAATTATCAATCTCAAGAAATTCCACCAGAGCATGTATGGTTTGTTGAGAGACTTAGATGTGGTTGTATTCGTGTTTGAAAATGAGTTTAGAAATGAGTTGCTAAGCTTAATCGGAACAAGCGAATATGAAGTAATTTGAACAAATAAGCAGGTACACTCAACTGCATGAAACTCCTCCGTTGCGGCACGCTCGTGCTGCCTGATCGTGTCGAGCGCGCGATGCAAGTGCTCGTGGCAGACGGCGAAATCGTAGAAATCGCCGCCTATATTTCAGCGCCCGACGCCACAATCATTGACGCGAGTGATGCGATAGTCGCGCCCGGCTTTGTGGATGTGCATGTGCATGGCAGTCGCGGCAGCGACACGATGGACGCGACGCCGGACGCGCTGGCAACTATGGCGCGCTTTTTTGCGCAGCATGGCGTAACGAGTTTTTTGGCGACGACGGTGACCTCGCCGCGCGATCAGCTTGATGCTGCCATCAGCAATCTGCAACGTGTGATGCAGTCGCCGCCACGTGGCGCGAAAATACTTGGCGCGCACATCGAGGGTCCATTTATCAGCCCAAAACATCCGGGCGCACAACCGGCTGAGTTTATTTGTCTGGCTGACCCACAGATTTATCTGCCGTGGTTTGAGAGTGGCGTTGCTCGGCTGATGACGATTGCGCCTGAGATGGCGGGCAGCGACGATCTCATTCACCACGCACAAAAACACAACATCAAAATATCACTCGGTCACACGGATGTCACCTGCGCCCAGGCCATGCAATGGTTTGACAAAGGTCTCGATCACGTCACACACACATTCAACGCCATGCGCGGGCTGCATCACCGCGA
>CAZVQE010000469.1:0-1528 GCA_964628875.1 uncultured Anaerolineae bacterium | reverse complement strand
AGTTGTAGCACTTTGCGGTCAATCTCATCCAGCGCGGCAGGCTTGCTGTCAATCTCCATCTTGACGCGGCTGGCGGCTTCGTCGATCAGGTCAATGGCTTTGTCGGGCAATTGACGATCGTTGATGTAGCGGTCGCTCAGCGTCGCCGCAGCGATCACCGCCGCGTCTTGGATGCGCACGCCGTGATGAATCTCATAACGCTCTTTGAGTCCGCGCAAGATGCTGATGGTGTCCTCGACGCTGGGTTGATCCACCAGCACGGGTTGGAATCGGCGCTCGAGCGCGGGGTCTTTTTCGATGTGTTTGCGATACTCGTCGAGCGTGGTTGCGCCGACGCAGTGCAATTCACCGCGCGCTAGCATCGGCTTGAGCAGGTTGCCCGCATCCATCGCGCCCTCGGCTTTGCCTGCGCCGACCACCGTATGCAGCTCGTCAATAAACAAGATGATCTTGCCGTTGCTGCTGGTCACTTCTTTGAGCACGGCTTTGAGGCGCTCCTCAAACTCACCGCGAAACTTTGCGCCCGCAATCAGCGCGCCCATATCAAGCGCAATGAGTTTTTTGTCTTTGAGTCCTTCGGGCACATCGCGTTGCACGATGCGCTGCGCCAGCCCTTCGGCGATCGCCGTTTTGCCGACGCCCGGCTCGCCGATCAGCACCGGATTATTTTTGGTGCGGCGCGACAAAATCTGTATGACGCGTCGAATCTCCTCGTCACGTCCGATGACGGGATCGAGTTTGCCTTGTTCAGCCACCTTAGTCAGATCGCGCCCATATTTTTCGAGCGCCTGATAGGTGGCTTCGGGTTGCTGGCTAGTGACGCGCTGGTTGCCGCGCACGCTCACGAGCGCTTTGAGAATGGCGTCTCGTGTGATGCCGTTTTCATTCAAAATGCGCGTCGCATTGCTGGCGCGGTTGCCGCGCTGCGTGGCGGTGTCTGCCAGTGCAATAAGCAGATGCTCGGTGCTGACAAATTCATCACGCATTTGCTTGGCTTCCGCCTCAGCTTTGTCAGTAATCAGGCTGGCTTCGCGTGACATGCGCACGTCGCCGACATCGCCGCCGATTTTGGCTTTTGCGCGGATATCGCGCTCGACGAGGTCTTGCACGCGTGCGACATTTGCGCCGCATGCGCTGATGATGGGTGGCACGATGCCGCCGTCTTGGGTCAGCAGCGCATGCAGTAAATGCTCTGGCTCGATATTTTGTTGTCCGTACTCTTGGGCGACTTTTTGCGCGCCGAGTATGGCTTCTTGGGCTTTATCTGTGTATTGATTCAAATTCATGGCATTACTCCATTACAAACTAAATTCTGAATACAGATATACAGATTGTGCTGGATTTGCGTTTGCGCAAAATTAGATCAATATCAGAATCGTGCACCTCAACGGGTGATGGATGAGCGACTGAGCGAAACAGGTTTTGCCGAACCTCGCTTCGATAGGCTCAGCGCGCTATGCTGGATCGCTCAGCGACCATCGGCTCAATCAAAATGCTGGATGTAGTGCCACCAATTGGCGCGGATGCC
>CAZVQE010000468.1:0-1529 GCA_964628875.1 uncultured Anaerolineae bacterium | reverse complement strand
ACCATTCCCGCCAATGGACAAATCCTCATGCGTCAGCTCGATCTACGCGACAGCGACACCGCACAAGACTGGCTCAATGATCGCGCCGATAAGGTGAATGGGCGCCGACCGATTTACCCGGGCTGGCAATATGAAGGCTTTAGTCAGCCCGCTGTGGCGAGCGCGCCAATCACACTTGTGCTTACGCCCGACGGAGGCTACGACGTGCTGATGGCGGCGCTGGCGACCGCGCAACACTCGATTGATATCGAGACCTACTCGTTTGAGAATGCGCGCGTCGCCGACGCACTGCGCGCAAAAATCGAAAGCGGTGTGCGTGTGCGCATGCTGCTCGAAGGCGCACCCGTCGGCGGCATCACCGATCAGCAACGTTGGACGTGTATGCAAATTAGCTCAACGCGCGCCGATAGCGGTTGTTGGTTTATGCGCGCGGGCGGCTCGTCGCCGCACACACGATACAAATTTATGCACTCCAAGTTCATCATCATTGATGGCGTGACTCTATTGGTCGGCTCTGAGAATTTGGGTCCCAACAGTTATCCAGATGATGACAAGAGTGACGGCACGCTCGGGCAACGCGGTGTGCTGACGATGTTTCAGTCGCCCACGCTCATTCAACGCGCTCAAGATATCTTTGACGCGGATTACAACCTCAGTATGAGCGACATTACACGCTGGTGCGACGCGCTGAGCTGTATGCCGTACGGAACACCGAGTTCAGGTTTTCAGCCCAGCTACGTGACAGGCGGCACGGGCTATCCGTCGTTACTCGGGCAACCATTGCGTGTGCAGACGCCAGTCACGATTGAGATGGCGACTTCACCTGAGAGCAATTTGCGCGGTGACGGCGGTTTGTTGGCTCTGCTAAATCAAGCTGGCGCGGGCGATGAAATCCTCGTCGAGCAACTGAGCGAGGCGACTTACTGGGGACCCACGAGTAGCAACCCAACCAACGACCCGAATTTGCGTCTGCAAGCCGTGATAGATGCCGCGTCGCGTGGCGCGAGCATTCGTATGTTGCTCGATTCGTTTTATCTGGCGGATGATGCCGCCGAAGCGCCGCGCAACAACCTCAAAACCGTGCAGTTGTTGTTGTCAATGGCGCAAGCCAACGGCTGGGACGTGCGCGCCGCTGTCGGCGACCCGACCTTGCACGGCATCCACAACAAGATGTATCTCGCGCGCGTGCAAGGACGCAAATACGCGCAGATCGGCTCATGGAACGGCAGCGAAGTCAGCTCAAAGACTGACCGTGAGATGACACTGCTCATCGAGTCGGCTGAGGTGTTTGACTTTTTGCGCGATATGTGGATACGCGACTATGGCTTGGCGCATCCGATTTATTTGCCTGTTGTTTTGAATCAGTTTTCGCCGCCTCCAACGCTCGATCACCTTTTGATTAGCGAAGTGATGTTTGACGTGATTGGCACGGATGAGGGGCGTGAGTGGATTGAGATTTATAACCCGACTGCGAATCCCATTAGCCTGAGTGGCGTCAAAGTCGGAGACGCCGAGACCGTCGGGCGCAC
>CAZVQE010000467.1:0-1531 GCA_964628875.1 uncultured Anaerolineae bacterium | reverse complement strand
CCCCAAAACGACCCATTCAATAAAACAGCAATATCTCCCGTTGGCATAGCAAGCATTTTGCTGACATACCATCCCATATCACCTTCTGGGGCGGGATTAAAAACACTTACTCCGCGCTCGCCAAAATCACCATCAAACGCCCATACTGTGCGCGTCGGCGAGGACGTAGATGATGCGACGTGAAATGGCGCAGAAAGAAGCGCGAGAATAAAAGCAATTGCGCTGATCTGTCGAATACTCATCTCACATCTATAGTCGAATCAGCGCAAAATCTTTGCCTATGTCTTAATCTGTCATCTCTCTCAACGCCGCAATCAACGCATCTGTATGCTCGGGTTTGCCGACGCTGATGCGGATGCAGTCGCGCAACGCAGGCTTGTCAAAAAATCGCACCAAGATGCCGCGTCGCTCTAGCAACCGTTTGATTTGCAAGCCAAGCGGCGCGCCATCGCCACGATCTTTGATGCGTGTAGGGTCAATTTGGCACAGCACAAAATTAGTCTCGCTCGGCATCACCCGTAGCCAGTCAAGCTCGTCGAGCATCTCGCTCATGCGTTGGCGCTCGGCGACGATGAGCCTGACCTGCTCGCGCAGATACTCCGCATCACGCAACGCGGCAACCGCCATCGCGCCGCCCGCGACATTTGGCGTGTAAGGTTGTTTGACCTTCCACAGATGTTTGATGACGCTCAGCGGAAAAACGCCGTAGCCAACTCGCGCGCCCGCCAAACCGAGGAGTTTGCTAAATGTGCGCACGACGATCAGATTGTCATACTCGCGCACCCACGCAGCGCGGCTCGGCTGTGCGCTGAAATCAATATAAGCCTCATCTAGCACGACCACAATCGGCAGCGCCAACAATCGGCGCAACGTCGCCTCATGCGTCACTGAGCCATCTGGATTGTTTGGATTCGCTGCAAAGAGTAGTTTGGCGTTGGGCGTTTGGCTGATGGTGTGTTGAATGGCACCTGCGTCGAGCGAAAAATCCGCGCGACGCGGCACACTCACATAGCGCGCATTCAACACATCGGCGAGCCAACGATACATGCCAAATGTCGGCGGACAATCAATGATCGCGTCCCCCGGCGACGTAAATGCGCGTCCGATGAGATCGAGCACCTCGTCGCCACCCGCGCCGCACAAGATATGCTCCATCGGCACACCGATATGCGCGCTGATGGCTTGGCGTAGCTCAGTCTGATCGGGGTCGGGGTAAATGTGATGTGCCGCGGATGTCATTGCCTCAAGCGCGCGCGGCGACGCGCCATACAGGTTTTCATTCGCGTCGAGCTTGATCAGCTTATCAGGCGCGATGCCAAGTCGCGCCGACAGCACTTCAAATGGCACAATCGGTGTGTAGGGCTGCATCTCGCGTAAATGCGGATTGATTAGATTCTCGGCATCCATATTTGGTTAACCACAAAAACACAAATGCCACAAAAGTTTTATGTGTTTTTGTGGTTGCTAGAGATCAATTGGACGCCAGCAAGAAGCCACCGTCAATAATGATGGTTTGTCCGCGGATCATGCT
>CAZVQE010000466.1:0-1537 GCA_964628875.1 uncultured Anaerolineae bacterium | reverse complement strand
CACTAGCTTTGTGTATCGCACCGTGCGGCGACTGGCGGGCAACGCGCGTTGGGGCATGTTGCTTGGTGGATTTTTGTCAGGCTGGATCGCGGTCGAGCTATCTGCGCTTGCGGTAGCGCTCGAGTTGGCGCTGTCAGGCACCGCGCCTGCCAATGTCACGATCGCCGCAATGGGCGGCGTGCATGCGCTCATCGGCATCGGCGAAGGGCTCATCACTGTCGGCGCGCTGAGCTTCATCACCGCCGCTCGCCGCGATTTGTTGGCACAAGATTCATTCGCCCAAAAAGGCAACCTCGGTGTATGGCTCGGCGGCTTGCTGATCGCCGTGTTGTTGGCTGTTGCCTCGCCACTCGCATCGGCTCATCCAGATGGTTTGGAATGGGTCGCCGAGCAACTTGGATTTGACGAGCGCGCGCAATCTGCGCCATTTCAAATTATTCCTGATTACGTAGTGCCGGGCGTTGCAAACGAACAACTTGCCACCATCTTGTCAGGCGTAATCGGACTGCTGATTGTGCTTGGCGTGGCGCTGCTGGTCGGCTATCTGCGCCGCAAACGTCAAACGATCTAGCACATGCACTTTCATTTTCTCGATCCATATCAGCCCGGTCACAGCCTCGTGCATGCGCTCGACCCGCGCATCAAGCTGTCGTTGACTTTAGCCTTTATTCTCACGGCATCGCTGGCGACGGCTGGCGCATGGTTTGTGACTATCATCTTGGCAGCATTAGCGCTCGCAGTTGTTATTACGTCAGAGCTAGGCATCGCGTTTGTGCTGCGGCGTTCGATCGTTGCGTTGCCATTTGCGCTCGCGGCGTTTCCGTTGATTTTTACTATCAAAGGCGCGCCGTTGTTTGAGATACCGCTCGGCTTTGTCACACTCAGCGCCAGCGCGGCGGGCATCGAGCGATTTTTGGCGGTGCTGATCAAGTCATGGCTTTCAATTCAAATGGCAATTGTGCTTGCCGCGACTACGCAGTTTCCAGAGTTGTTGCTGGCGTTGCGCGCCATGCGCGTGCCGCGTTTGTTGGTGACGATTTTTGGTTTGATGTGGCGCTATTTATTTGTGTTGGTGGATGAAGCCACGCGCCTGCTACGCGCACGCACCGCGCGCAGCGGCATTTCGACTCAGTCCCAATTCAACAAAACAGGCGGCTCACTCGCGTGGCGCGCCAAAGTCGCTGGTGGCATGGCGGGCAATTTGTTTTTGCGCGGCTACGAGCGCAGTGATCGCATCTACGCCGCTATGCTCGCGCGCGGCTACGACGGCGAGCCGCGCGGTTTTGCGCTACCGGCGTTGCGCGGCACAGAGATGTTGATGCTGGGAATCGGTCTGCTTGTGTTTTTACTTTTGTCCGTTTTGGCGAGGTTGTACTAGATGCATCACTCCATCGAAGTTCGAGATTTACAGTTTAGCTATCCTGACGGACACACCGCGTTGCATGGTGTCACGCTCAGCATCGCGCCCGGCGAAAAAGTCGCGCTGGTTGGACCCAATGGCGCGGGCAAATCCACCTTCATGTTGCAGCTCAATGGC
>CAZVQE010000465.1:0-1542 GCA_964628875.1 uncultured Anaerolineae bacterium | reverse complement strand
TGCGCAGAAATAACAACGCAGAGATTCCGAACGAAGTGAGGAATGACAAAGCTACTCTTTTTTCGCAATGATGATTTGCTCAGAGTGAATAGTCTCTTGATTTCTCCCTAATCTACAATCGCCAATCCTTCACATGACCCTCTTTCGTAACGCAGTCAGCGACTCGCTCTCCACACTCAAAAATCAAAACTATCGCACCTATGTGCTGGGTCAGTTTATCTCGCTGATCGGCACCTTTATGCAGCAGGTGGCGCAGCAATGGTTTATCTGGGACGTGACCCACGACTCGCGCTGGATCGGCATCATCGGCGCGTGCGCGGTGGCGCCGGTGTTTTTTATTGGTCCATTTGCGGGCTCGATTGCTGATCGGCTCGACCGCCGCAAGCTGCTCATCACCACGCAAATTATTGAGATGTTGCTAGCGTTTGCGCTCGGAGCGATGATCCTGCTGGGCCTGCGCGAGGTCTGGCCCGTCATCATTTTTGCGTTGGTGCTTGGCACTTGTGGTGCGTTTACGTATCCGGCGCAATCAGCGTTTATCGGTGATCTGAGTGGCATGGGCGGCATCCGCAAAGCGATGGCGTTTTACGTGACGCTGCTAGAGGTTGGGCGTTTGGTAGGTCCAGCGCTTGCTGGTCTCGTCGTTGCCTATGTCGGCACCGGCGTCGCCTTTTTGCTCAATGGCTTGAGCTTTATCGCCGTCATTTATAGCTTGCTGATCGTGCGCGCGCAGCAAACGCGCAAAGCCGCAGACGACAATCCCTTGCGCGGATTTGTCGAGGCGATTGGCTACATTCGCCAAAACCCGCGCGTAGCTGACCTGCTCAAATGTAGCGCGCTCGTGATGTTGTTTATTTTTTCGAGCTTGCAAATGGCATCGCCGATTGCCAGCACCGTACTCAATCGCGGCGCGGAGATGGTCGGTTTTATGATGGCTGCCTCCGGCGCAGGGGCGTTGATTGGCGCGATTTTTATCACGCCACAGCTCCAGCGCGCGTTGCACCCGGGGCGCGCGATTAGCCTGATGATGATCTGGTCGGGCGCGTGGCTCATGATCGCGTCAACATTTACGACCGAGTATTTAGCCGTGCTGGGCGTGTTCATGTATAGCATCGGCATCCCCGTCGTGTTTGGCAATGTCAATGCGCTCAATCAATTTCTTGCGCCGCCGACGATGCGCGCGCGGCTCATCAGCATCGGGCAAATGGTGACCTTTGGCACGCAACCACTCGGCGTGCTCATGACCGGCTGGCTCGCCAACGCGCTCGGTCCACTCATGGCAATCCGCGTCAATGGCATCTTGCTGACGCTGTTTGCATTGTTATTGCTGGCGCGTACCGATTTTCGTCAATGGGTCGTCGAGCGCGCGCCTAGCGAGCCTGTGCCAACCGAAAATTTATTGGAGGAAATTAACCATGCCGCATCTTGATTTGCTACAACCCGATGGCAGCACGCGCAGCTACACACTCGGCGCACCGCGATTTACAGATGCGCCGCGCACGCCATTCAAGAGTCGAATCGCATTTGCAGCGGCGCACGTCG
>CAZVQE010000464.1:0-1545 GCA_964628875.1 uncultured Anaerolineae bacterium | reverse complement strand
GAGGTCACCGCGATGGGTGTGCTGGGTGACATCGTCAGCTTGGCAATTTAGCGCGTGACCAATCTCATTCTCATCAAGCACGCCAAACCTCAGATCGAGACGGGCGTGCCTGCGCGTGAATGGAATCTGTCAGACGCGGGTCGAGCGAGTTGTGTCGCGTTGGCGCGCGCATTGCGCAGTTATCAGCCGCGCGAGATCATCCACAGCCTCGAGCCAAAAGCGATGCAAACCGCGCAGCTTGCGGCGTATGAGCTGGGTGTCACATCGCGCGGCGTGCGTGACCTGCACGAGCATGAGCGCGACGCGCAGGATTTTCGTGCGTCTCAGGCAGAATTTGAATCCGCCGTGCAACAACTCTTTGCTCAGCCTGGGCGTGTTGTGTTTGGGCGCGAGAGTGGCGCGGCGGCATGCGCACGCTTCGCGCATGCGGTGAATGGGTTGCTCAGCGATTCAACTCATGCGCCGACCATAGTGGTCGCGCATGGCACGGTCATCTCGCTGTATGTAGCGCAGCTTATTGATCAATGCGACGGCTTTGCGTTGTGGCGCGCGTTGCAGTTGCCTTCATTTGTCGCGCTCGACACACAGCGACGAAAAATCATCGAGACGTGGAACACAAATCCGCAATTCACAGCAACTCAAGCTGTTTGGTCGTCGCAAATTCGTAATTTGAAATGAACAACTCGTTGCCAACTTCGGCTTTGCCTTGCTTGTAGTTATTCATTCCATATTGCAACTGCCACGTGTCCTGATACGCAAACGAAAAGGCATCCCGAATCTCAGGAACATCATCGTAAGTAATCAACCAATCGTGCGCGCAGCTTTTTACCTCCGTCGCAAAGCGCGCATGATCAAAGCCCGTGTGTAGTACCCCATTTCTGCCATACAGCTTTGACGAAGTAGCTGACAGATAAGGCGGATCCAAAAAGATAAAAGTTTTGCTGCCGCTCGGCGCATTTAAAAGGTCGGCGTAATCTAACTGAGTGATGCGCACACCATCCATGATGCTTGACATGGCGATCAAACGTTGAATGGATGATTCGGTAAATCGCGCATGAAAAGCCTTGTCCGAGTAGCCACCACTTTCAACTGTTCCTGAAAATGTAATTCGATTAAGCACAAAGAAACGCACGGCGCGTTCAAAAATTGTAAGGGTGTCAATCTTTGTCGCGACCAACTCACGAAAGAGTAGTTCGCCGTTTTGCGTGACGCGTTTAATCCTTTGACATTCAACTGCCAATTTTGTTGCATCATCTTGCAACGCGCGCCAAAAGCACACCACTTCGGGATTTAGATCGTTGATCCAAATTTTTACATTCGGTCGCATTTGTCGCAGGTAAATAAAAAAGGATCCACCGCCAACAAATGGCTCACGGTACTCATCAAAATGGAGCGGGCTGTGATCGTCGATTTGCAAAACGGCGCGTGATTTTCCACCCGGATAGCGCAATGGGCTCTTAATCATTGATGATAATACATCAATCCATGCATGATTTGCTGATTGTCATTTTGAATTACAACACACGCGATTTGTTGCACGAGTGT
>CAZVQE010000463.1:0-1546 GCA_964628875.1 uncultured Anaerolineae bacterium | reverse complement strand
ATTAGCGCGGCAGTGGTCGTGCTGTTAGCCTCCTTAATCGCTCAGCTCTCGCGGAGATAAATATGAACATTTTTAAGCGTTTGCTCGGGGGCGCGCCGCCCGCCAATTCAGAATCTCAATTTTTGACCTACTATGTGCGCGGCTTTAAATGCGGCGCGCTGACACGCTTGCGCATCAACAAAGCCAACGACTTGAGTCGCACCGACAACGACGAAGGTTTTTTTGTGCGCAAGGTCATCGTGGATGATCGCTGCTATGGACAGGTGGAGGTTGAGATTACGTTTGATCCCAATTATCATGAGGTTGATCGTGTCATTCGCGGCGGTGAATTTATCAGTGAAGCACAATTTTGCGCGACAACCAATCAAACATTAGCATGAATAAGACGACCAACACAACTGAACGCGGCGCGTGCATGCGCAACGAAATATTTGAGCAACCACAAGTGTTATCAAATCTTCTCAACAGCGCGCGCCCCATTCTCAAAACTGTGCGGCATGAACTCGATACGCGCAAACCAGCGCTGGCTGTGCTCACCGCGCGTGGCAGTAGCGACAATGCCTCAACCTATGGCAAATATTTGATTGAGAGCCGATTGCGGCTACCGACCGCGCTAGCTGCGCCGTCGCTCTTTACGTTGTTTGACACGCCGCCACGTCTCGATCAAGCCTTTGTCGTCGGCGTATCACAGAGCGGCGGGTCGGTGGATGTGGTCGCCGTCGTCGAGGACGCGCGCAGACAAGGCGCGCTGACGATGGGCGTCACCAACGTCGCTGGTTCATTGTTGGCGCGCACGGCGACGCACACCGTGCTGTTGAATGCAGGCGACGAGCGCGCACTCGCCGCCACGAAAACGGTGACCGCGCAGTGTTTGACGTATGCGCTGCTGACCGATGTGGCTGAGTGCGCGCAGGTACCGCGCGAGGTCGAGTCCGCATTACAGCTTGACGCGCAGATACGCGCGCTCGCACAAACGTGGCTCGGTGTGCAACGTGCGGTTGTGATCGGGCGCGGGTTTAATTTTGGCGCCGCGCAAGAGATTGCGCTCAAACTCAAAGAGACGTGCTTTATCAGCGCTGAGCCGTATTCGGCGGCGGATTTTATGCACGGGCCGCTGGCGCTGGTGGAGCCTGATTTTCACATGCTCGTGCTGGTCAACCACGATCAGACACTCGCGCCCACGCTCGAGCTCATCAAGCGCGCCAAAGATCGCGGCGCCGCCCTGACCATTATCGCCACGCGCGACGCTGCGCGACATACTGAGGCGAATCTGATCGTCGAGTGCGCCGCACTCACCAGCACGATTGCGTTTATCACCATCGGGCAGCTACTCGCGCTCAATCTGTCGCTCGCCAAAGGCTACGACCCAGATGTCTCACGCGGCGTGAGCAAGGTGACGATTACGCGATAAGTTTTTAGTATTCAGTTCCAAGTTCCCAGTAGAGTGTCTCGTTTTGTAAATAAGAAGACCAGCTTTGCTTGTTTCTATTTCTCGTTAATAGACAATCTTTGATACATGGCAGACCTTATCTCTCTCACTATCATG
>CAZVQE010000462.1:0-1550 GCA_964628875.1 uncultured Anaerolineae bacterium | reverse complement strand
CGATGAATGTAAGCGCTCTGCGGCTCACGAATAACGCTAAAACACGCCGACGCCTCAGCAAAATGCGCTGGCTCAAGTTCGATGAGCTTTGCGCCCGCGCGACGCACACGCACGAGAAAATCGTCCCACGCGGCGCGCACCTCAGGCGTGAGCCATCCATCCAAAAAGCGCGGCAACACGCCAAAACGCGGCGCGATATCTTTGACGGGCGTGAGGCGCGTGCGCGTGTTTGCCAGCACATCAAACATCACGCGCGCGTCATCCACCGTGCGCGTGAGCGGACCCGCGTGATCGCACGTCCAACTCAGCGGCAACGCGCCATCCAGCGGCACGCGCCCATAGGTTGGCTTAAATCCGACCACGCCACAATACGCGGCTGGCACGCGGATGCTGCCGGCGGTGTCACTGCCGAGCGACGCAAAACCGACGCCGAGCGCGGTGCATACAGCTGAGCCGCTGGATGAGCCGCCAGCTTGGCGCGTCGGGTCGTGCGGATTGCGTGTGGGACCGCCTTGTCCGAGTTCGCCCGTGAGACCCAGCGCGATCTCGTGCATGTTGGCTTTGCCGATGATGATCGCCCCCGCCTCGCGCAAACGGCTGACGGCTGTGGCTTCATTCTCATGGATCGGCGGCAACGGCGCGCGTGTGCTGGCGCTCATCGGCATGCCTTGCACCTGATACAAATCTTTGACCGTGAGCGGCACGCCATGCAATGCGCCGCGCGATTCGCCACGTTTTGCTTCGCGCGTGCGTTGGGCGGCGGTGCGCAGCGCAGCATCTGCGTCGAGGTAGCTGATCGCGTTAAATTGCGCCTGAGCCTGTGCGCGCTCGAGCGCAGATTTGACGAGCTCGGTCGGCGTGATCTTTTGTTGGCGAATGGCGCTCGCGGCTGATGTCAGGGTTTGCATGGTGGATTTATTTGACCTCTTACAAGAGTCTGTTTGCTTCGGCAAGCTCAGCGAACGAAGCCTTTATGGACGCAATTGGATGACGACGCGCTCATTTGCCAAACGTTGTAAATCGCTAGGCTCAACGCGTCCATCTGAGCTGAGCTTTGCGCCAAAGTATTTGACCGTTTTTGGATTGCGCTCAAAGTAGCTCTGTAGACTTTGGCTCACCGCGTCGGCGCTCTCGATCACTGCGCCTTGCACTTCGAGTTGTTTGCCGCTGACGTGCAGTTGCGCCGCAGGCTTATCGCGCAGATTGCGCCACCAAGTGCGCTGACGCATACTGATCACGGTGTAGGTTTGCCCATCAAAAGTCACATTCACCGGCGTCGAGATGAGCTTGCCACTCTTGCGACCCGTCACAGTGATCACTGCGAGATTTGAACCCAGCACCGAATGAAGCGGCGAGGTGATGAGGCGCTTCATAAAAGAGTTTGTGATTGAGTCTGACATGTTGCCTCGTCAATGGATTATAGGTCTGTGCATCTAGCGCGGAAATCTAAACAATGTTTGTCATTCCGACCAAAGGGAGGAATCCCTCATGAATTAGATCGCAGGGATTTCTCGCGGCGCACTTTGTGCGCATCGCTCGAAATGACAAAT
>CAZVQE010000461.1:0-1556 GCA_964628875.1 uncultured Anaerolineae bacterium | reverse complement strand
AGCGTTCACTGAGCCAGTCGAAGTGCTTGCCGCACTCACGCATTTGTCAATCACCTCATTGAGTGAGCAACCCGGTGGCAATGGCGTGTTGTTGAGCGTTATACAGTTGTCGTGCCACGCATTCTTGCGGCGCAATTCAACCGGATCCATATTAATAGCCTGCGCCAGTTTGTTCATTTGCGTCTCGGCGACAAACAGCCCTTGCGGCGCACCAAATCCGCGAAACGCGCCACTTGGCACGTTGTGTGTGACTACAGTGCGCGCGTCCACATGCACATTTGGAATGACATACGCGCCAGTGCAGGTCTCGACCACATTCCCCAAGACCTTGGTGCTGGTGTACGCATACGGACCTGCGTCAGAGATCGCGTCAATTTGCACTGCCACCAGCGTGCCATCGCGCTTTGCGCCGAGCTTGGCATGAAACCACATCGGGTGACGTTTGTGATGCCCGATGATGCTCTCCTCGCGCGTCCAAATAATTTTCACCGGGCGGCGCAATTTCCATGCGGCGAGCGACAGCAAGATCTGCACGCTCATGTCCTCGCGTCCGCCAAACGCGCCACCGATTGCCGGATAAATCACACGCACTTGATCGAGCGGCAGTTTGAGCGCGTGCGCGATCTGCTCTTGATCTTCGTGCGTCCATTGCCCCGCGACTTGGATCGTCAGCCGCCCTTGCTCATCAAAATACGCCAAGCCCGCCTCAGGCTGTAAGTAGGCGTGTTCTTGCGCACCCATCGTGTAGGTGTCCTCGATGACGACATCGCATTGCGCAAAGGCTTCATCAATCGGCGCACCCTTGCGCACGCGGTAGTGCTTCATGACATTGCCGCCATAGTGCGGGTGAATCTGAGGCGCGTCGGGCGCGACCGCCGCATGAATGTCAGTCGTCGGCGGCAGGTCTTCGTACTCCACATTGATGAGACTGCGCGCATGGTCGGCGATCTTCTCACTCTCGGCGACGATGATCGCCAGTTTTTCGCCGATGTGCCGCACGACGCCATCAAAGACTTTTGACATCTCATTTTGAATCTTGACATCGTTGGGGCGCAGTTCGACCTCAGCCGAGACCATGACTGGCGCGTCAAACAACACCAAACCATATTCGTTGTTTGGCACATCCTGCCCCGTGTAAATCCCCAGCACGCCGGGCAGCGCTAGTGCGGCACGCAGGTCAATTTGTTTTACGCGTGCGTGTGGACGCCGCGCAAAGAGTATCTTGGCGTGCGCCATATTTGGCAGGCTGAGATCGCCTGAGTATGCCGCCGCGCCGGTGACTTTGGCGCGCGCGTCAATCCGTGTGAGTGACTTGCCGATGATCGAGGTCATGCGGCGATTGTATAGCGAAGTAAATCATTTGATAAGACGGTCATAGTCGTCGTGCGAGCCAATCCAAATCCAGATGTAGTCGTTGCCGTCTTCAATCGCAAGTGCGCGATGACTCAATCCAACACGAGCCAACCAAAATCGAGCGCCTACTCGCTTGAACTGAAGCGAAGGGTGGAGGTGATTGCGTTTAAGTAGATCGAAATTTTTGTCCGCCGTGATTTTGA
>CAZVQE010000460.1:0-1557 GCA_964628875.1 uncultured Anaerolineae bacterium | reverse complement strand
TAAACGCCGCATCAAACGCCACGGCGCTGGGTTTGAAATCAATATGTTTGACAAAGGCGGCTGCTTCGGTGGCGCCGTGTTCACGATCCATGCCGCTGTCCTCCCATTCAACGGAGAGCGGACCGCGGTAGCCAATGCCATTCAACGCACGGATGATGCCCTCAAAGTTGATGCGACCGCGCCCAAGACTGCGAAAGTCCCACACGCGGCGCGGGTCACCAAAATTGATGTGACCGCCAAATACGCCGACCTCTTTGCCGCGTTTGCTCCAATACACGTCTTTCATATGCACGTGATAGATGCGGTCGGCAAACTTGCGAATGAACTTGATGTAATCCACGCCCTGATAGCCAAAGTGCGATGGGTCATAGTTGAAGCCAAACGCCTTGCGACCCTTGAGTGCCTTGACTGCGCGCTCGGCGCTGGCGATGTCAAAGGCGATCTCGGTCGGGTGCGCCTCTAGCGCAAATCGCACTTTGTTTTGATCAAACACATCGAGAATCGGATTCCAGCGATCGGCAAACTCGCGGTAGCCCGCGTCAATCATCGCGTCGCTCACTGGCGGAAACGAATAGATCAGATGCCAAATTCCACTGCCCGTGAACCCATTGACTACCTTGACGCCAAATAGCTTGGCGGCTTGCGCGGTGTGCATCATCTCGGTCGCAGCGCGCTCATTTACATTTTTGCCGTTGCCCCATACGCGCGCAGGCACGATAGATTTGTGACGCTCGTCAATGCGATCACACACCGCTTGACCGACGAGGTGATTGCTGATCGCAAAACACGTTAGCCCGTGCTTGTGCAAAATGTCCCAACGCGTGCGCACATAGCCGTCCTCGCTGAGTGCGCGCTCGACGTCAAAATGATCGCCCCAACATGCCAGCTCCAGTCCATCGTAGCCAAAGCTCTTGGCTTTGGCGGCGAGTGTGTCGAGCGGCAGGTCTGCCCATTGCCCTGTAAATAAAGTCACCGGTCGTCCCATTTTTCTCCTTGTCAAAATTTTAGTTTGTTTTTTGAAAATTGAAAATAAAAAAACGACGAGTGTTTAGCTCGTCGTTTTTGTCGCTTGTATTTTTGTGAATGGCTTATGCAGTCGCCAGCGTTGGTTTGTCAGGTGTGACGCGCGAGCGCGCAAAGACATACAAGACTGCCATCAAGACTCCACCGATCATAAAAGGCGCAGTCGTACCGAGCCACTGAAACAACGCACCACCGATCAATGGCGCGAGTGCATTTGCTGCGCTCGAAAATGCCGATGACATGCCAAGCATTTTGCCGACTTCGTTTTTATTTGCGTTTTTGCTAATTAAGCTATTGATGGTGCTAGACAACACCGCGCCGCCGATTGAGGTCGGGATGAGCGCGACCAAGATCCACGCTAGACCGAGCCAGCCATTGTTGCCATCCGGCGGCAAACTCACCTGCGTTTTATTTGTGCCCGCTTGCAACTCATTCATGAGTGCGCCTTGTGAGTAGCCCGGCATCGGCTGCTGCGGCGTGAGGGATGACAAAATCAACCCAATCGCGAGCATAGAGAGCCCCAGCAATATCAGC
>CAZVQE010000459.1:0-1558 GCA_964628875.1 uncultured Anaerolineae bacterium | reverse complement strand
CGCGTGACGCGGATATCCTCAGCCGAGGGCGTCGGATCGCCCGATGGATGATTGTGGGCGACGATGATGGCAGCTGAGTTTGCGCGAATGGCTTCCTTAAAAATTTCGCCGATGCGCATACTGGCGCTGTTGAGACTGCCGCGGTAGATCATCGGCATGGCGATGACGCCGTTGCGTGAATCGAGCAACACCGTGCGCACCTCTTCTTGTTCGGCAACACCGATCTCAAGCATGAGCAATTGTGCCGCGTCGGCGGGCGACTTGATAATGGCGCGTTGATTGCCTGCGCTGAGCGTCATGCGTTTGCCAAGCTCGAGCGCGGCTTTGATCTCGATGGCTTTGACGATGCCGATGCCATGCACACGCTGCAGGTCACGCAGATCAGCGCGCGCGATGCCCGCCAGCCCGCCAAAGCGATGCAACAGCTCATCTGCCAGCGACAACACGCCGCGCCCACGCGGACCCGTGCGCAAGATGATCGCCAAGAGTTCACGCTGAGACATGCCGCCCGCGCCGATCTGCGCAAAACGCTCGCGCGGGCGTTCGCCTTCGCTGATATCGCTGATGAGGGTGCGATATTCATTTGTCATGATGAGATCAAGCGACAGTATAATCTTTGATCTGTCATGCTCGAGAACCTAAGCAACATCATCATTGTCCTGACTTCCGCGATTGGCGCGATCGGCGCCGCCTTTTTGGCGGGTCTGGCGATTTGGACATTTCGTGATATTCGCTCGCGCACGCGCGACATCCTGACGCAAATATTGGCGACGGTGATGGTCGCGGTGATCCCAATTGCGGGCATCCTGGTGTATCTGATGTTGCGCCCGCGCGAGACGCTCAATGAATCGTACGTGCGCGCGCTCGAAGAGGAAGCCCTGCTATCAAGCATCGAGCATCAAGAGTTTTGCCCGGGTTGTGGTCGGCGTGTCGAGGGTGATATGCGCTTTTGTCCGTCGTGCCACACCAAGCTGCGCAACAATTGCCGCTCGTGCAATCGCGCGGTGCATCTGTCATGGGACATGTGTCCATATTGTGGCGCGGGTCTGCAACCCGAGATGCCGCAAGTGCGCAAACCTGCGACTAAATCGGTTGCAGCGCCGCCACCTAAAGCCGTAAACGCAGCGCCCAAAGTGGCGATTCCTGAAGCGGTAGCGCCCGCTGAGATCATCGAACCAGCCATCGCCAATGACGATGCTAAGCCGTCAGCAACAGGCGCAGTCGGCGGATTGCTTGATCGCATCGGCGGCGCAGTCGAGGGCGCAATGAATCGCGCCAAACCAAAAGACGACGCGAAGTAAACGCGTCAACGCACTGCTGTGCAATTCTGGAAATATCACGCTCTCGGCAATGACTACATCGTGCTAGAAGCGCGCGAGCTGTCTGCGCAAGATATCCGACGTATCTGTGATCGCCACTACGGCATCGGCTCTGACGGCATCCTGCTAGACACTTCATTGGCGCAACACATCGCACTACGCATCCTCAACCCTGACGGCAGCGAAGCCGAAAAGAGCGGCAATGGTTTGCGCATTTTCGCGCGTTGGCTATGGGATCA
>CAZVQE010000458.1:0-1568 GCA_964628875.1 uncultured Anaerolineae bacterium | reverse complement strand
GAAAAGCGATTGCCCACGGATAGAAAAACACAATCTCAATATCAAACAAGATAAACAACACTGCAATCAAATAAAATCGCACTGGGAAACGGCGTTGTCCGGGCCCGATGGCGGTCATGCCACTCTCATAAGCTGAGATTTTTGTGCTGTTATTGGCGCGTTTGCGCGGCCCAAACAAGATCGAGATCAGCACCACCAAACACGCCAACCCCGTCGCCACGATCAGCAAAATACCAATCGGCAAATAGTCGCTGAGCATATTTCAAAGTGTACCACAACAGGCAGGTTATTGTGTGAGTGACACTGAGCTTTTTTATTCCACATTCACCGTGCTTGCGTCCACATTCAAACTGCCCAGTGCCGCAAACACCCAGCCGCTCTCGATCTTGAGCCACGTGCTATCGGCGTTGCGTGCGGTCACGCGATAGGCGCGCCCCTGATAGGCGACGCCGACGACTTGCGCGCTTGTGCTGGGTGCAGAGCGCACGTTGGCGGCTGGCACACTGACGGTAAATGTTGGCTCACCGCTTGCGGCTGTCGTGCCGCTCGATGTCGGCGCAGAGGGCGCATCGGTTGCAGTCGTTGAGCCGAGCGCAGCATAGATCCAACCCTTTGCGCCGTTGTAATCAATCTGCCACCACGCCGCATCTGAGCTACGTCCAACAATCGTCAGCGTTTGTGATTGCGCGGCGGCGCCAATGATGGCTGCGCCCGTGCTAGGCGCGGCACGTACATTCGCGGATGCCACATTCACCACAAAGCTGCCACTCGCCGGTGCGGCACTCGCAGAGACAGGCGCAACACTGACAGGCGCAGTCGGCTGATAGGAGGTGCCACGTGTGATGCCATCGAGTGTGGCGAGTGTCATCGCTACACGCGCAGCCACGCCATCTGCGCTGAGATGAAACTGTGGCGGGGTTTCATTCTCCAAGCCGTTGTTTGGCAGGTCGCGCGTAGCCAGCCACTGATCTATCACGGGCACGCCATACGTTGCACCGAGATTGCGAATAGCTGTGTTGATCGTCTCAGCAGGTGCGCCGCCTTGTGCGGCTTCGAGCGCATCCGCCTTGGTCATCAATACTGGCAGCACGCCTTGTTGCAAGGTGTAATCAATGATGCGCCGATAGCGTCCCTCAAAACCCTGCCAACTAAATTGATCGCCCGTGCCAAGCGCGATGATGAGAATGCTGGCGTTCGATTGGCTGAGCTCGCATTGCAACGGCGAAGCTGAACCGCACACAGCCGGATTTGACCACGCAGCATCAAACGCAGACTCTGTGTTAAAGCTGCCGCCAACCGCCAAACTCGTGCGCGCAAACGACGCCGCAAATCGTTGCGTCACAGACGCAAACTGCGCATCGGTGGACATACGCGCAAAATACAAATTGTGCTCAGAGTTGCAGTCGCCGATGACGCTGACACCATACGGATTGCGTCCTGCGCGCACGCCGTTTGCGTAGATGCTCCGCGCGGTGTTGCTGATGGCAGGGATACCTTTTGGAATGCGCGCACCAGCCGATGAACCAATCTTTTCATCGCTCAGCGGCAGCTTTTCGAGGTCGCCGCGC
>CAZVQE010000457.1:0-1570 GCA_964628875.1 uncultured Anaerolineae bacterium | reverse complement strand
CATCACAAACGGGGTTAGAGTGGTACCGCGCGAGCCGCTTTGGCATGTTTATTCATTGGGGGCTATATGCGTTACTCGGGCGCGGCGAATGGGTCATGCACACCGATGACATCGCCGTCGGCGCGTATGAAAAGCTCGCCGCGCAATTCAACCCGATCAAATTTAACGCCGACGAGTGGGTCGCGCTTGCGGCGGACGCGGGGCAAAAATGGATCACGATCACCAGCCGCCATCATGATGGCTTTAGCATGTATGACACGGCGCTCAGCGAATACAAAATCACGCGCACGCCATTTGGGCGCGACCCATTGCGCGAGCTGGCGGACGCATGCGCGCGGCGCAATGTCAAGCTCGGCTTTTACATTTCGCTGCTCGATTGGCATCATCCAGCATATCGCTTTCGCGCGGAGAGCAAATTGGCGTGGAGCGATTACATCGGCTTTTTGCACGGGCAGACGCGCGAGCTATGCACGCAATACGGCGAAGTGTGTCAGATATGGTTTGATGGCGACTGGCCCCAACAGATGCACCAACATCCTGATTATTTTCGTGCGGGCGGTTTGTTTGAATACGACAAACTTTACGATCTGGTGCACACCTTGCAGCCACACTGCTTGATTCACAACAACCGCCACGCCGCGCCCATCAGCGGCGAGGACGTGCAAGGCTTTGAGCAAGATTTGCCCGGCTCAAACACGGCGGGCTTTAACACGACCGAGATTTATGGCTTGCCGATTGAGACCTGCATGACCATGAATAGCGACACATGGGGCTATTCGCACAGTGACGCCAGCCTCAAATCCAGCACGTATCTCGTGCATGTGTTGGCGCGGCTGAGCGCGGTCGGCTCAAACTTTTTGCTCAATGTCGGACCCACTGCTGAGGGCGAGATATCCGCGCCTCAGGCGCGTCGGTTGCGCGAGGTCGGTGCGTGGTTGCGGGTGAATGGGGCTTCGATCTATGACACACAACCCGGCATCGCGTCGGTCTCAGCCGACCTCGCCAGCACGCGGCGTGGCGACACGCATTACATTCATTCGTTGCATGATGTGAATGACGTGGTCGAGATCGAGAGCAACGACCCCGCGGTCAATCTTGGCGCGTTGCGCGCGTCACTCCTGCGCGATGGCACACCACTCAAATCAAGCCTCAAAGTCATCAATGGCAAACTGCGCTTGCGGGTGATATTGCCGCCGCATCTGCGCGATGCGATGGATACAGTGATTGTGTTGCAGTAGTCAGATGTCAGTATGCAGTAGTGAGTAGTCAGTAAACAGGCTACAGACATCTGATTACTGATTACTGTTATTCAAACGCCAGCTCCCAGATTGCGCCTTTGTTGCCGTACTCCAGCACATACAGCTTGTTGCCGACGATAGCCGTGTCAATTGGATTTTTGAAGCCGCGCGCAATCTGCGTAGTCACGGCTTCGTAGTTGTCGCCAACTTTGGTCAACCGCATGTGATTGAGCCACTGCCCTTTGTCAGCAAATGCGCCTCCCGCCGAGCCCCAGCTTGTCAAAAACAAGCTGAGCTTGTCAGCCGTGCCGCGATAGTCTGACGGCATCGCC
>CAZVQE010000456.1:0-1571 GCA_964628875.1 uncultured Anaerolineae bacterium | reverse complement strand
GATTTGTCATAGCGATATGCGCCAAGCAATGCACCCTCGATGGTGGCTTGCGCGGCTTGCTCAATCGTGAGCGCAGCCTGCCCTGCTCCGAGCGCGCACACGGTGATGCGTTTAGCGCCAGCGTCGCGTGCTTTGCGAATGGCGCTGCCAGCGGCTTGACGCACAGACTCCGTTGACATGTCGCCCGATTTGCCAAGACCCACCAGCACCACACGCGGTGACGGGATCAAACCATACGTGTAAACGACAGCCGTCTCGTTGAGTTTGCCCTTAAAGTCGCCGAGCTTGAGCAGCTGGCTAATGGCGCCTTTGCCGGGCATGCCATCCGATGAACCGAGCGCGGTGTCCACCGATGCAGCGACGTTATTGAGCGCGCTCGGCGCTTCATTCACCCCGACGATGATCGCATCAACAGCGACCGCTTGAATCTGTTTGATCAGAACTTTGACTTTCATGTTAAGTTGCGGCAACATGATATCGCACTTGTCATTAAAATCAGGATATGCCCCAACCTAACTTTGGATCACAACTGCGTTCAGCGATGGAGTCCGCCTTTCCTGCGAATGTGGACGACGAGCTATATCGGATAGCGCAATATCACCTCGCATGGCGCAACGAACAACTCAAACGCGAAGACGGTGACGGCGGCAAGATGATCCGCCCGCGCTTGGCGATCATGGGTTGCCAAGCCGTGCATGGCTACGCTGCGAGTGCGTATCCGCTCGCGGCGGCGGTGCAGTTGTTTCATGACTTTACGCTTGTGCATGATGACATCCAAGACAACAGCGACCTGCGGCGCGGTCGCAAAACAGTGTGGAATCTGTGGGGCATCGCCAAAGCGATAAATGTCGGCGACGTGCTGCACATGCTATCGCACCGCGCGATGGGTCAGTTCATTGAGAATGGCGTGCCCGCCGAGCGCGTGGTGCGCGTGATGCGTGATTTTGAGGACGCCGCGATGCAAGTCGCCGAAGGTCAGCACCTCGACATGTCATACGAAGATCGCGTGGATCTGAGCGAGCCTGACTATCTACGCATGATCGGCGGCAAGACGGCCGCATTACTCGCGGCGTCGGTCAGTCTCGGCGCGGTGGTTGGCGGTGGCGATGATGACTCGGTGCGCGCGTTGCACGATTACGGCATCGCATTGGGTCTCGCGTTTCAGATTCAAGATGACATCATCGGCATCTGGGGCAAACCTGAGGTGACCGGCAAGCCATTTGCAATTGACATCTATGGGCGCAAAAAGAGTCTGCCGATCACGCTGTTGTTGAATCGTGCGCGCGATGAGGATGCGCGCCAACTAAGGCAAATCTATCAACAGCCAACGCTGACCGACGCGGATGTCAATGTCGTGCTCAATAAACTCGATGACATCGGTGCACGCGAGTACACCGAGGCGCAAGCCGCGCGATATTACGATGACGCACTCAGTGCGCTCGACCGCGTGCGCAACGGCGACGCGACGACGCTCGACGAGCTACGCGCGCTGCTGGCAAATTTGATCAAGCGCGAGAAGTAGGCGTATAACTTATTTCACGCTGAGGCACTGAGAGCACAGAGTTTTCTTG
>CAZVQE010000455.1:0-1618 GCA_964628875.1 uncultured Anaerolineae bacterium | reverse complement strand
GATATCCCCTGTAAAATAGTTTTATGCTGAGATGGATTTCACGCTCGCTGCTATTTGTGTTTGGCTCGCTGGTCGGCGCGCAGCTTGTGTTGCGTGCGCTTTTGAGAATTAGACCGCAAGCATTGCCAAGCGGATTGTCAAAATTGGTCAGCGTCAATTTGCGACGCTACTACCGCGATCCGGTGCGCGTGATGGATTTTGCGGGGCTGCACAAAAATGAGAACGTGCTAGATGCAGGTTGCGGCAATGGCGTGTTTAGCCTCGAGGCGGCGCGCCGCGTCGGCGATGGCGGGCTCGTGCATGTGGTGGATGGTCAGCCTTCGATGATCGAAGCCACGCGCAAACGCTTTGACACTGTGCTGATCAGCAATGTCAAGTTTCACATTGCTTCGCTGACTGCGCTACCCATTGACAGCGAAACGATAGACGTCACGCTCATGCTCTCGGTGCTGCCGAGCATTGCCAATCGCAGCGCGGCGCTCGAAGAAATCAAGCGCGTGCTCAAGCCCGGCGGCGAGCTGATCGTCGGCGAAGAATTTTTTGAGCCGGAGTACGTGCGCCCCGCAACGACTCAGCGTTGGGTTGAGCAAGCTGGATTCCAAATCATCGGACGCAACGGCAACGGGCTCGCCTATTTGCTGAAATTTATCAAGCCAGTCACGTTGGTCAATATCGCCGCAAGCACGCCCGCCTGAGGGCGCTCTCATGCGCGTCCAACGTCTAGCTAAGCGACAATTTACAAAAAATTAACGAGAAATAAATTCTTTTTTCTTTTAATGGAGGCATTATGAGCGTGTTAAACGTAATGGAAAACATACTGGTTATTGAAGACGACTCCGCGATTCGTGATCTGTTGCGACGCGGGTTAGCCTATGAAAACTACAAAGTGGCGACAGCAAATGATGGCGTAAGCGGGCTGGCGATGGCGCGCGACAATCCGCCCGATCTGGTGATCTTGGATTGGATGATGCCGGGTCTGGACGGGTTAGAGGTCTGCAAGCGGCTGCGCGCGGCGAGCAACGTTCCGATTCTCATGCTCACCGCCAAAGACACAGTGTCTGATCGCGTGCTGGGGCTCGAGACCGGCGCGGATGACTATCTGGTCAAACCATTTGCTTTTCCGGAGTTGCTCGCGCGCGTGCATGCGCTCCTGCGACGCGCGACGCCAAACAGCAAGCCCGAGATTTTGCGCTATGCGGATCTGACGCTCGACACCGGCACACGTCTCGCCAAACGTGCCAATCGGCAGTTTGAATTGACCGCAAAAGAGTACGATCTGCTCGAATACTTTATGCGCAACCCGCGCCAAGTGCTAACGCGCGAACAGATTCTTGATCGCGTGTGGGGCTACGATTTTGGCGGCGAGAGCAACGTGCTAGAGGTTTACATCCGCTATCTGCGGCAAAAGACCGAAGCCGAAGCCGAGCAACGCCTCATCCACACCGTACGCAGCGTCGGCTATGTATTGCGCGAGGAATAGCAGTTCGGAGTTCATAGTTGGGAGTGCATAGCTCCGAACTACAAACTCCGAACTTTTTTTTATTCCGGCTTTGCCAGCCCCAAACCATGCACGGCTGCCGCCACGCGCGAGCCAATAGCAACCGTCGGCGGGCTGTAA
>CAZVQE010000454.1:0-1633 GCA_964628875.1 uncultured Anaerolineae bacterium | reverse complement strand
GCTGTGTATGCACATTAAACAGCGCGAACCATGCGAACCAGATTGCATTCAAAAAGAGCATGCGGTACTCTTGATGCTGAAACCATAGCTTTTGCCAAAGGTTGCTCAGGTCGGGCGCGATCTGATAAAACAGCCCGATGTGTGAAAAGTCATCCAGCGCAGGCACGTCCACCGAAAACAGCGCGATGTAGATCAGCGCAATCAGCGGCGGCACGATGATGCATAACCGCGCAAATGTTTTGTGTTGAATGAGGCGTGACAACACCCTGATGTTAATTGATTGAGTTTGTCATTTCGACCAAAGGGAGAAATCGCCGTGATGTCACTTTTGAGGGATTCCTCGCATTTGCGCGGAATGACAAAATTACAACCTCTTTGTCATATCAACAAAGTACGCCAGTGCAGACGGATTTGCCATCGAGCCGGGCGTGACCGCTTTTTCAGCGGGCTGCCCCAGTAAGATTTTTTTGATCGGCACTTCCATTTTTTTGCCGTTGAGTGTGCGCGGCACCTCTGGAATGGCGAACACATCATCCGGCACTTGGCGCGCGGACAGCGCGGACTTGATGGCATTTTTGATTTTTGTTTTGAGCGCGTCGTCGAGGGTGGCGCCCTCGCGCAGCACCACAAACAGCGGCATATAGCTCGGACGGTTGAGCATCTCGAGGTCAATGATGAGGCTATCTAGCACCTCGGGGACAGCCTCTACGGCGCGATAAATCTCGCTCGTGCCGATGCGCACACCCTGACGGTTGATCGTGCTGTCACTGCGCCCGTAGATGACGAGGCTGTCGCGTGGTGTGAGCTTGACCCAATCGCCGTGTCGCCAAATGCCCGGGTACATCTCAAAGTAACTCTCACGATAGCGTTTGTTGCCTGCGTCATTCCAAAAGTAAATTGGCATGGAGGGCATCGGCTGGGTCACGACAAATTCACCGACCTCATCGCGCAATGGCTTGCCGCTGTCATCAAACGCCTCGACCGCCGCGCCCAACATGCGGCACTGAATCTCGCCCATGTAGACCGGCAACAGCGGACATCCGCCGACAAACGCGGTACACACATCGGTGCCGCCGCTGATCGAAGCCAACCACGTATCGTGTCCGACCTGATCGTAGACCCATTGGAAGCCATCAATCGAGAGCGGCGAACCGGTGCTACCGATGCACTTGAGCTTGAGCTGCGGGTGCTGCACGCGCGGTTGCAAACCGGCTTTGATGCAGGCAGTGATGTAGGCGGCGCTCGTGCCAAAGCAGGTGGCGTCGGCTTGCTCGGCGAAGCGCCACAACACATCCATGTCAAGCGCGCCCGGGCTGCCGTCATACATCATGGCAGTCGCGCCGACGAGCAACCCACCGATCAAAAAGTTCCACATCATCCAGCCGGTGGTGGTGAACCAAAAGAAGCGGTCGCCTGCGCTGAGATCCATGTGCAGCGAAACGGCTTTGAGATGCTCGATCAAGATGCCGCCCTGCGAATGCACAATCGGCTTTGGCAAGCCGGTTGTGCCGGATGAATACAACACCCACAACGGATGATCGAACGCGACCTGCTCAAAAACGATGGGCGCGTGTGGTTGTTTTTGGATGGCTGACCACGTCGTTTCACGCGCGTCGGTCAAATCAGGTTCAGC
>CAZVQE010000453.1:0-1634 GCA_964628875.1 uncultured Anaerolineae bacterium | reverse complement strand
TGACCGACGCAAATTTTTGCGGGCAGTTTGATTCGTGGCAGGCTTACGTCGCCTCGCTGCACAATCACAAATTCACCTTTGATATAGACGCACTTGCGCGAGAGTCATTTTTGCAGCGCTCGTTATTTGATGATCTACGCGCCGAGATGCTGGCGCGGATTCCATTTGCCCCCACACAAAAGTGGCTGCTGCACGGCGACTATGGCAGCCCAAACATCATGACCGATGGCACGCGCATCACGGGGGTGCTGGATTGGGCGGAGGCAAAGCTCGGCGATTGTCTATATGACGTGGCGTATCTTGATTTTTGGTCACATCATGTGCGCTATGGTGAGGCGTGGTTGGCGCGGCATCCTGACACGCCGCATGCGCATGAGCGCTTGCAGTGCTATTTGCTCAATATCGGACTCGGCAGCATGCTGATCGCCGCGCATCTGCGCGATGAGCGCGACTATGTGCGTGTACGCGAGCGCACGCTCTCGGCGCTGAGTGCGTCGCGTTGGCACGATAGCGATTGGACTCAGTAGCTACATCGCCATTCACATTTGCGCATTTGCCATTACAATTTAAGAAACTCTTAATATCGAAATGGCAACTGGCAATCTACAACTCGAAAACGTCACCAAAGAATTTGTCACGCCGGAGAAGCGCACGATACGCGCCGTTGATAGTGTGAATCTGGACGTCACGCAAGGGCAATTTGTCACGCTGCTGGGTCCGAGCGGTTGCGGCAAAACCACAACCTTGCGCATGGTGGCAGGCTTTGAGTATCCAACCTTCGGCAAGATTATTTTGGATGGCAAAGACATTGCAATGACTGCGCCTAACAAGCGCGAGATGGCGATGGTGTTTCAGAGCTATGCGCTCTTTCCGCATTTGACCGTGTTTGAAAACATTGCATATGGCTTGCGCCTGCAAAATAAGTCGAGCGCTGAGATTCAGCAGACGGTCGGCGAGATGACCAAGCTGGTCAATCTGGGTGGTCTGGAGCGGCGTCGCCCAAGTGAGCTCAGCGGCGGTCAGCAGCAGCGCGTGGCGTTGGCGCGCGCGATTGCGATTAAGCCGCGCGTGCTGTTGTTTGATGAGCCACTCAGCAACCTCGATGCAAAGCTGCGCGTTGGCTTGCGCACTGAGATTCGTCGTCTGCAAAAGTCGCTCGGCATCACCAGTCTGTATGTTACGCACGATCAATCTGAGGCGATGAGTCTGAGCGATTTGATCGTTGTCATGAATGCGGGCAAGATCGAGCAGGCAGGCTCGCCACGCGATATCTATCAGCGCCCCGCGTCAAAATTTGTGGCGGACTTTATCGGGCGCGCAAATTTTGCGCCGATCAAGGTGCGCTCAACGGCAAATGAATCAGTCGAAGCAGATGTATTTGGCAAAACCATGCGCCTCAATGCGCATCCAAAAGTGACGACGGGCGATGCCACCATGCTGGTGCGTCCTGAGAGCGTAACGCTGCGTCGCGACGGCGATGGCATGGATGCGCGCATCAAAACCGCGACGTACTATGGCTCGGAGGTCGAGTATGAGATTGATCTGAATGGGCTGCATTGGGTGGTCAATGACATTGATGTGGTTGAGCCGTTTAGAGAGGGGGACGCGGTCAAGCTGACATTTGTGAGTGATCG
>CAZVQE010000452.1:0-1650 GCA_964628875.1 uncultured Anaerolineae bacterium | reverse complement strand
GCCGCGGGCAATTTATTTGGACGACGCGAAGGCAAAGAAAATCTGCCGACGCTGATGAGCGGCTCACACACAGACACCGTCATGGGCGCCGGACGCTACGACGGCATGTTGGGCGTGTTGGGCGCGCTTGAGTCGGCGCGTGCCATCCGCGAAGCCGGTATCCAACTGCGACACCCATTCACCGTCGCCGACTATCTGAGCGAAGAAGCTACCGACTACGGCATCGCTTGCATGGGCAGCATGATCGCCGTCACGACCGACTTTAGGCGCGAGTGGCTCGACCGCAAAGTGCATGACAAAACCTTGCGCGAAGCCATCGCCGAGATGGGCGGCACACCCGATCACATGCCATCTCCATTACTCAAGAGCGGCGACATCGCGGCGCACTTTGAGCTGCACATCGAGCAAGGTCCTGTGCTGGAGGCGCGCCACTCGCGTATCGCAGCGGTCAGCGGCATCGTCGGCATTCATCGCGCCGTGTTTGAATTAAACGGCAAGAGCAATCACGCGGGCGCGACACCGATGGATCTGCGCAATGACGCGATTGCCGCGCTGGGTCAGATGATCGTCAAAATCGAAGACATCGCGCGCCGCCATCATGCCAATGGCAAGGGCGCCGTCGGCACCATCGGCAGGATCGAGGTCAAACCCAATCAAGCCAACGTCATCGCCAATCAGATTGTGACCATGCCTGAGATGCGCAGTCTTGATATGGTCGAATTGGATGCGATGTGGGCGGAGTTTACGGCGCATGCCAAACGTGAGTGCGAGGCGCGTGGTGTGACCCTCACGATTCACAATCCGACGCGCCTAGAGTCGGTCGTGCCGCCTGAGTGGCTGCACAAAACCGTCATGGATATTTGCAAACGGCTCGACGCCACGGCAATCACGACGCCAAGTGGCGCGGGACACGACTCAAACTATCTCGCGCTCATCGCGCCAGCCGTGATGATATTCACCCCGAGCAAAGACGGACGCAGTCACGCCCCCGAAGAGCACACCGACCCGCAAGATTTGGCGCTGGGCGTGCAAGCGCTCGCCGAGAGCATCGTGTCAGTAGATCGCTATTAGCTGTTTGGCAGTTAGCCATTAGCCAAAAAAAAGGAAAACCCATGAAACTAGATCGAGTCGCCCTTTATTTACAAGACCGTCACTCATTGCAAGACGGCATCAAATACGTGCAATACGCCGAAGAAAAAGGCTTTGAAGCCGTGTGGCAAGCCGAGAGCCGTCTCGTGCGCGATGCGATTGTGCCGATGGCAGCATTTGCTGCCAGCACCAAGCGCATCAAAGTCGGCAGCGGCGTCATCAACAACTGGACGCGCAACATCGGTTTGCTCGCCGCCACATTTTTGACACTCGACGATCTTGCGCCAGACCGCATCATCTGCGGCATCGGCGCGTGGTGGGATCCGCTCGCCAAAAATGTTGGCATTGATCGGCGCAAGCCGCTGCTGGCGATGCGAGAGACGTTGGAGGTCATGCGCCGTTTGCTCAACATGGAGACCGTGACCTTTGAAGGTGAATTCCACAAAGTCAATGGCATCCAGCTCGACGTCGTGCATGGGCGCAAAGAGCCGCGCAACGTGCCGCTGATGATCGGCGCGACGGGCGACCTGATGATGGAGATGACCGGTGAGATCGCCGACG
>CAZVQE010000451.1:0-1660 GCA_964628875.1 uncultured Anaerolineae bacterium | reverse complement strand
CTGTGTTGGCAATGATTCACCGGTGACCAAAGCCATCAATAACACCGCCGCGCCGCCAAAAAACATTTGCAATGCATTGGTCATTGGCGCGGATTTTGGCATCTGCATGCGACTGCCAATCACCGAGCCACCACACCACATCAACATGCCAATGATGCGCATAAACAAGCCAAACGGTTGCGCCGACAGATTGGGATCACGAATCAGTAACAACAAACCTATTAGTCCGATCAAGATGCCGAGCCATTCGCCGCGGCGCGGCAACCCGATAAACGGCGCGCTCATCAACGCCATCGTCATCGGCGTGAGCGCGCCCATGATCGCCGCAAAACTGCTATGTATGTATTGCTGAGAGACAACCGTAGTGCCACTCGCGCCAATCAATAGCGCTCCCAAAAACATCGAGTTGCGCATTTCCACGCGCGCCGGCATGGGCTCGTGGCGCAATTTCAAAAAAGCCAACCTGACCACGCCCGCTAACAAGAAGCGCGCGCCGGTCATCATCAATGGCGGAAACTCAGTGAGCGCATACGATGACACCGCATAGGTCGTGCCCCAGATGATCCACACGCCAAACAACGCCAACGCTACGTCCATCGGCAAACCAAATACAACATTGCGGCGCGCATCAGAGGAGACCATGTGCCGATGATACAGCGTTGATGCCAGAGCTGGCTGAGCCTGTCGAAGCCAGCCTGTCGAAGCCAGCCTGCTGGAGCCACAACATATCACGTTGCCTTCGACTAATCCAGCTCCGCTGGATCGCTCAGGCAACACGCTTTATCGTTGGCTGAGGTGGCTGAGCCTGTCAAAGCCAGCTGCCGAATTGCTGGGTGGCTGAGCCTGTCGAAGCCAACCCACCGAATCCAACAACTTTTATACTTGCGGCACTCATGAAACAACAACCTGTGTTTTTGCTTGGCTTTGGCGGCGTCGGGCGCGCACTCGCGCGACAGATCATCGCCGCGCGCGATCTACATGCGCGACGGCGCAATTTACACCTCAGCGTCATCGGCGTCGCTGACAGCAGCGGCGTGATCTTTGACGCGCGCGGCATCCGTGACGCCGACCTCAGCGCCATGATCGAGCGCAAGTCGGCGGGTCAGCGTTTGGTGAATGGCGCTTCGGCTTTGCCGGATGTTGCTGCGTTGCCGCACGACTCAATCATTGTGGACACCACCGCGACCGACAGCATCGTGCCATTTATGCTCGCCTGCAAGCGTGCCGGTCACGCGGTTGTATTTGCAAATAAGTTGCCCGTCGCAGGCGACCTCACTTGGTGGGACGAGCTGACGCAAGGGCGCGCGCGCTGGGAGACCACCTGCGGCTCAGCCATGCCCGTCATCAGCACACTCACGACCTTGCTCGACGCGGGCGACTCGGTCACGCGCATCGAAGGCTCGCTCAGCGGCACACTCGCCTATCTTGCCGCGCAGCTTGAGGCGGGTGTGCCATTTGGCGACGCCGTGCGCGAAGCCAAGCGACTCGGCTACACGGAGCCCGATCCACGCCAAGACCTCGGCGGACGCGACGCCGCGCGCAAGGCGCTCATCCTCGCGCGCATGCTCGGTTATCGCTTGACGATGAATGAGGTCGGCATCGAGTCACTGTATCCGCCTTCGATGGACGCACTCAGCGTCGAAGAATTTTTGCGCGAGGT
>CAZVQE010000450.1:0-1673 GCA_964628875.1 uncultured Anaerolineae bacterium | reverse complement strand
CGTCGCTAGCTACAAACCACTCGGCGCGGTTTACCGCGAGATTATCGGCGCGCATTATCCGGCGATGACTGCCTTTCAAGTGGTGGTGTTGATCGAGGATCGTGCGCGCGTTGAGATCGAGGCGACCGCCGTGATCGCAGACGCAGCCTGATTTTTTTGTTAATGTGAGTTCGTGACATGTGCAGAGAAGCATCAATGTCATTCTGAACGAAGCGAAGCGGAGTGAAGAATCTCCACGTTTTCATGCTAGTGCCAAACGCGACAGAGATTCTTCGGCTCCTAGAGCCTCAGAATGACAAGCCAATGCTTCATCTCGAACCCACGTTTGTTATCCGCAAAGGACTGTAAGTTTTTGCGTCCTTAGTAAAAAGGTTTTACCTATGCGCATTTTGAGCCCCATTCACATCAACACACTACAGCTCGCCAATCGCATGATCGTGCCAGCGATGGTCACGCGTCTCTCGAGCGAGGACGGCTATGTAAATCAAGACATCACTGATCGCTACACGCGCTTTGCGCGCGGCGAGGTCGGGCTAATCGTCGTCGAAGCCAGCGCCGTGCATCAATCCAAGAGCGGGCCCCTGCTGCGCATTTGCAGCGATGAGTTTGTCGCGGGGCATCGTGAGCTGACACAGCGTATCCACGACGCGGGTCCATCTAAAGTTGCGTTGCAGATCATCCACTTTATGAAGCTGTCGCGCTCAGGTTGGCGGCAGACGGTGGATATGCTCAGCCATGATGACATCAATGCCATCATGGAATCGTATGGCGATGCCGCTGTGCGCACGCGTGAGGCTGGCTACGACGCTGTCGAACTGCATATGGCGCATGCTTACACACTTTCATCGTTTTTGTCGGCGCGCAATAAACGCCGCGACGAATACGGCGGGCGCAGCCTCGAGACGCGCTTGCGTGTGCCGTCAGAGGTCATCACGCGCGTGCGGCAACGTGTAGGGGCTGATTTTCCGATCGGTGTGCGCTTTGATGCGGAGGAATGCATCAAAGACGGCTACGGGTTAAACGACGCAAAATACATTGCGCTGCGCCTCGCGCAACTTGGCGCGGACTATGTCAGCATCTCGGCAGGCGGCAAATTTGAAGACGCGGTCGTCGAACCGAATGAAGCGCCCTACCCGTACACGGGCTACTCGGGTGACCGCACCATGCCACCCGCGTCATACCCCGACGCGCCTAACGTGTATCTCGCGGCTGGCATCAAAGCATTTTTTGCCGAGCAAGGACAAACACGCACAAAAGTAATTACGACCGGCAAAATACGCACGCCAGCAGATGGCGAGATCATCCTGCAAAACGGGCAAGCCGACTTGATTGGGTTTGCGCGTGCGCTATTGGCTGATCCGGACATGCCAAAGAAGACACGCCTCAATCGCGCCGATACGATTGTGCGTTGCATCTATGGCAACGTGTGCAAACAGCTCGATGAGAATTTCAAACAGGTGCGGTGTGGCTCGCTGTGGCCCCGCGAATTTTTGCACGCGCCCGAAGCGCCCGACGACACCGATTCACCCACATGGCAGGTGAATGGCGCTCAGACTCAGGCAAAGCTCAACGAGGACGGTCGCGTGCGTGTGACGTGGCAGGCTGCCGTTGATGCAAATGGCGTATATGGCTATGAGATTTTTCGCGCGGTCAATGATGGCGACTTTGCGCAT
>CAZVQE010000449.1:0-1688 GCA_964628875.1 uncultured Anaerolineae bacterium | reverse complement strand
CTGATCGGCACTGCATCTTGCAAATGCGTGCGACCCGATTTGACAACGCTATCAAACTCTTTGGCTTTTGCCCACATCGTGTCAATCAAATACTTGAGCGTCGCCTGCAGCTCAGGCAAACGCCACAACACGCCGAGACGAATCGCTGTCGGTGTCGTGTCATTGGTGCTTTGCGCCATGTTCACGTGATCGTTGGGGCTCACGGGTTTCTTCTCGGCGCTGTTGAGCGCGACGCCGAGGATTTCATTGGCGCGATTGGCGAGCACTTCGTTGGTGTTCATATTGTGACTGGTGCCTGCGCCGGCTTGGAATGGGTCAACCACCCATTGATCCGCTAATGCTCCGTTGAGACATTCGTCAGCAGCTTGGATGATCGCGCCAGCAATCTTGGGGTCTAGCAAACCAAGATCGCGATTGACCTCAGCCGCCGCGCGTTTGATTGCCAACATGCTCCACACAAATGCACGATAGGGCTTCATCCCGCTGACTGGGAAATTGATCACCGCACGTTGCGTCTGTGCGCCGTAATACGATGTCGAAGGAACTTGAACTTCGCCGAGTGAATCTTTTTCGGTTCGATATTGCATGAGAGGTGCCTCCATTAAAGAGTTTGTATATAGAGTGTACTTGTGAATTGAACTGCTGCATATATTGAATTGGGCAGCAATTCGGGAAGCAAGTCTGCTTAATGCGATAGGGCTTCAAAACACACGCTCGCCATTTTCCGCAGGACGCTCAGGCGTCAGCACGATTACACCTTGTGCAGAATTGAGCCCCAACACAAGACACTGACTCTCAACATCCGCGATTTTGCGCGGCGCAAAATTTACAACCGCGATCACTTGCTTGCCGATCAGCATGTCAGGCGATGGATAGCATCCAGTGAGCTGTGCGCTGCTGGTCAGTGTGCCTAACGCCCCAAAATCAACTGTGAGTTTATAAGTAGGTTTGCGCGCTTTTACATTTGGCTCGCACGTGACTACTGTGCCAACGCGCAAGTCGCAGGCAAAAAACATTGCCGCATCAATTGTGGGTAATTTTGATTCCATATCTGCCTATTGTAGAATTTTGCGCGTGAGAAAGATTTGGCTTAGTGTATTAGCGGGATGCACGACTCTAGTGCTATCAGCGTGCAGTGCCATTGGCATCGGAAGTACGCCAACACTCGTACCGACGGCAGCATTACCGACTGCACGTCCGACAGCAACGGCACGACCTACCGCGACACAAGCGCCCGCGGGCACACTCAATACGCAACGTGAACCCGCGCCATCGGCGACACCCGTTATCTATACAGTGCAAGAGGGGGACACGCTGATCCCCATTGCCAACAAATTTGGCATCAGCGTCGCCGATCTCTTAGCGGCAAATGCGGGTCTGGACGCGGCGCGGCTGCAAATCGGACAACGACTCATTATTCCGGCGGCAGGTGCGGCGGCAGTAAATCCACAACAACCTAATCAACTCTTGCCGTCGCCGACGCCTAATCCATTTACGATTCGAGGTGTCAATGTCTATCGCACCGCAGCAGGCAGTCTCGAATGTCTGGGCGAAGTGATTAACCCCGGACCGAACGCGCTAAGTAATGTGCAATTACAAATCAACTTACAAGATAACAGTGACAAAGTGTTGCTCAGCCAAATGTTTTTTGTTGCGCAAGATGTGGTGCAAGCTGGGCAGACTTCGCC
>CAZVQE010000448.1:0-1699 GCA_964628875.1 uncultured Anaerolineae bacterium | reverse complement strand
CGCGGCACGGCGCAAAACCCCGATACATATTTTCAGGGACGCGAGAGCTCAAACCCGTTTTATATCGCCACGCCGACCATCGTGCAAAACGCGATGGACAAATTTGCCAAAATCACGGGACGCCAATATCACCTATTTGATTATGTCGGCGCGCCCGATGCTGAGCGCGTGATTGTCATCATGGGCTCAGGCAGCGAGACCGTTGCCTCTACCGTCGAGGCGCTGAGCAAACGTGGCGAAAAAGTCGGCGCAGTCAAAGTGCGCTTGTATCGTCCATTTTCAGTCGAGCATCTCATCGCGGCGCTACCAAAGACCGCCAAAATGATCGCCGCGCTCGACCGCTGCAAAGAGCCGGGCAGCGCGGGCGAGCCGCTGTATCAGGATGTCGTGACCGCAGTCAACGAGCAGTGGAATGGCGCAATGCCGCGTGTGATTGGCGGGCGCTACGGTTTGTCATCCAAAGAATTTACGCCAGCGATGGTCAAAGGCATCTTTGATGAGATGAAGAAGGACAAGCCAAAGAATCACTTTACGATTGGCATCAACGACGATGTGACATTTACCAGCTTGGCGTATGACCCGAGCTTTGACATCGAGCCAGAGGGCAGCGTGCGCGCCATGTTTTGGGGCTTGGGTGCGGATGGCACCGTCGGCGCAAATAAAAACTCGATCAAGATCATCGGCGAAGAGACCGACAACTATGCGCAGGGCTACTTTGTGTATGACTCAAAGAAGAGCGGCGGTCGCACCGTGTCGCACTTGCGCTTTGGTCCAAACCCGATACACGCGCCCTATCTCATCAGCAGCGCCAACTTTATCGGCATCCATCAGTTCGGATTCTTTGAGCGCTTTGATGTGTTGAATGAGGCAGTGGACGGCGCGGTCGTGCTAATTAATAGTCCGTATGCCACCGATCAACTGTGGTCGCATCTTCCAAAGCCCGCTCAGCAATCCATTCTCAAAAAGCATCTAAAGGTCTACTCGATAGATGCATATAAGGTCGCCTCAGAGACAGGCATGGGCAATCGCATCAACACGGTCATGCAGACGTGCTTCTTTGCGATCAGCGGCGTGCTGCCACGCGAAGAAGCCATCGCGCAGATCAAAAAGGCGATTAAAAAGACCTACAGTAAGCGCGGCGAGGCGGTCATTCAAAAGAACTACGAAGCCGTAGACATGACGCTCAACTATCTCGAAGAGGTCAAGATACCCGCCGACGCAGTCGTCAATGGCAAAGCAATGCCGCCGATTGTGCCTATTGAGGCGCCTGAGTTTGTGCAAAAAGTGACTGCGCCGATGATCGCCGGACTCGGTGATTTGTTGCCCGTCAGCGCCGTGCCAGTGGACGGCACGTATCCAAGCGCAACTACACAATGGGAGCGCCGCAACATCGCCCAAGACGTGCCTGTGTGGGATCCGGATGTGTGCATCCAATGCGGCAAGTGCGTTCTGGTGTGCCCGCACGCCGTGATCCGCGCAAAGGTGTTTGAGCCGAGCGCGCTCGCGGGTGCGCCTGAGACATTCAAGAGCACAGACGCACGTTGGAAGGAACTGCCCGACAAGAAATACTCGCTGCAAGTGGCGGTCGAAGATTGCACGGGTTGCTCGCTGTGTGTCGAGATTTGTCCCGCAAAAAATAAGAGCGCAGTCGGTCGCAAAGCCATCAACATGGAGCCACAGTTGCCATTGCGCGCGCCTG
>CAZVQE010000447.1:0-1701 GCA_964628875.1 uncultured Anaerolineae bacterium | reverse complement strand
AGCATGCTGACGCGGTGCGCGCGCCCAATGACCTGCGGATGCATCATCGCCGTCAAAATTCCTCTGTCCACATTGGCGTGCATCCAATCAAAATCACCCTGCCAAATCTCCAGCACTTTGCTTGGCGCCGACGAGCCAACGCGATACGGATTAAAGTTAAACTGAAAATGCACCCAATCATCAAACTCAAAACAGCTGGGTAGCTCCCAGACTTTAGCTTCGGTGCCACGCACGAGCGGTGACTGCTGTGACACAACATCGCCGATGCGCGGATGATAGGCGCGAAAATCATCCGCCATCAAACTCGAGTCATACAAAAACCCAAACTCCTCGATCAACTTGAGTGTGTTGGGCGAAAAGTCAGCCGACGGCGAGCGAAATCCAAGCGGCTTGACGCCGATCTTTTCAAGCGTGCGCCATGCGCGTTCCATGTCGGCGCGCTCCTCGCTCAACGATTGTTCGCTCGGATCCACGTGTGCGTATGAGTGGTGCGCGATCTCGTGACCCGCGCGCAAAATCAATTCCACCTCAGACGGAAAAGACTCAACCGTGTGCCCCGGAATAAAAAACGTCGCAGGCACATCGTAACGTTTGAGCAAATCAAGAATACGCGGCACACCGACGCGCGCGCCATACTCGCCACGATACAGCATCGCAGGCGTCACATTTTTGTAGCTAAACCATACGGACATGGCATCAAAGTCGAACGAGAGGCAAACTGTGCTATTTGGCATAGTCTGATTATCGCGGAACAGGTCTGACTGCTTGAAGCGGTCAGACCTATAAAAGCCGCATCTGTTGCGGCGGCGCGATGCGTTTGCCGTTGAGCAGCACATACGGCGCAGCCCGATTTGCCAGCACGCCGATCTTGGCGAGGTCGCTCAGCTCGCGCAGCGCTCCGCGTTTGCGTTCAGTGAGAATGGCATCTGCGCCTTTTGGACCGACGCCCGGAATGCGCAACAGTTCGCGCTTATCGGCGCGATTGACTTCGATGGGCGCGTCCATCAAATTTTGTTGTGCCCACGCCTGCTTCGGATCTACCGACAACGGCAAGTTTCCATTACGCTCAAACGGCAATTCCTCAAGCTCAAAACCATAATCGCGCAGCAAAAACGATGACTGATACAGACGATGCTCGCGCCACGGATTTTCGGCGGCGTGATTTTCGAGCGGCGTATCGCTAATCGGGTGAAACGCAGAAAAGTAAGCCCGTGCGAGCTTGGCTTGTTTGTGCAGTCGCTCGGTCATGCTCAGCAATTCCACATCACTCTCGCCCGCCGCGCCCACCACAAACTGAGTCACCGTGCTCGCCCATTTTTTGTGCGGCTGCGCCATGCGTATCTGCTGTGCGATCAACAACGTATTGAGCAATTCTTGCTCAAAGATTTTTTTGGGCGCGAGCATGCTCAGCCTTTGTGAATTGGGCGCCTCAAGATTGACCGATACGCGATCAGCATATTTCATCGCTATCTCGATCTGCTCTCGCTGCGCGCCCGGCATCATCTTGAGATGGATGTAACCACGAAATCCACGCTTGCGGCGCACAATCTCAAGCGTGTCGAGTAGCTTGTCTTGGGTCGAGACGCTACCGCCGATGATGCCGCTGCTGAGAAATAGACCTTCGGCAAATCGCGCTTGCTGCATCTGCATAAACGCATTTGCCATCTCCTCCGGCTTAAAAGTCACGCGCTTCATCTTGCT
>CAZVQE010000446.1:0-1708 GCA_964628875.1 uncultured Anaerolineae bacterium | reverse complement strand
CAAAGACAAGCTCGCCATACGGATCATCCTCCACGATTGGCATCGCGTAGCGCGCGGCCATCTCCACCAGTTGCCGCCGCCGTTCAATTGAGATCGAGACGCCCGTTGGATTTTGAAACGAACTCACGGTGTAAAAGAACGCCGGACGCACGCCACTCTTGAGCAATTGCTCGAGTGCATCAATACGCACACCATTTTCATCCATTGGTAACGGCACGTATTTTGGTTGATACGGCGCAAATGAAGTCAGCACGCTGGCATAGGTTGGGTCTTCGATAGCGACGACTGATCCCGGGTCAATAAACAAGCGCCCCACAAGATCGCTGCCTTGTTGCGAGCCAGCCGTGATATGAATTTGGTTTGGAGTGCAGGGCATACCGTAGCGCGCCATACGTGTGACGAGATATTCTTTGAGTGGCGTGTAACCCTCAGTTGGACCGTATTGCAACGCATCAATTGTGTGATGTGTCAACGCATGCTCGGAGGCGGCGGCAATCTCCTCAACCGGAAATACTTCGGGCGCCGGTGTGCCACCCGCGAGCGATATCATGCCGGGTTTGCGTGACTGGCTAAATATGGCGCGCAACGATGAACCCTTCATCTCACGCCCGCCAACGGAATAACGATCTGCCCAAGGAATGCTCATGGGCTGTATTGTATTGTGGATTGGGTCACTGAATCATCGCGTCATTGATGATTAAAAATTGCAACGGCTTAATCAGCCAATTCCACGACCGTCTCGCACTTGAGGCATTTGGCTTTGCCTTTACCTGCCTCGACCATGAGACCACCATCGCCCGTCGGACAGGCAATGGGCAGCGGTTTACTCCACGTTGTAAATTCACACGTCGGGTAATTGACACAGCCATAAAACGCGCGGTTGCCTTTGCGCGCGCGGCGCTCGGTGAGTTTGCCGCCGCAGTTGGGGCATGTCACACCATCCATCGTGAGTGGCGCAGTGTGTGTGCATTTTGGATAGTTACTACAACCAATAAATTTGCCGTTGCGGCTCTCGCGGTACAACAGTTTGCCATCGCCGCACTTCGGACAGGTCTCGCCGGTGTATTCGATTACACGTTCGAGCTTGGGAATTGCGCTCGTAGCAACTTTGACTGTGTCGCGAAATGGATCATAAAACTCATGCAAGACTGGTTGCCATGTGCGAGCGCCATTCTCAATATCATCGAGCTCACCCTCGATATGCGCAGTAAAGCCGACATTGACGTAATGCTCAAAGTTGCCAACCAGTAGGTCATTGACTTGGAATCCAAGCGGAGTGGGGCGTAATGCTTTGCCTTCGCGCGTCACATAGTTGCGCGATTGGATCGTCGTCATAATCGTCGCGTATGTGCTAGGTCGTCCGATGCCATATTCTTCGAGCGCTTTGACGAGGCTGGCTTCGGTGAATCGCGGCGGCGGTTGTGTGAAGTGTTGCTCTGGAATGAGGCGAATCAAATTCAACAGATCACCCATGCTCAGCTCGGGCAGTCGCTTGCCGTCTTTGTCTTCGTCTTCGTTTTTGGCGTCACCCTCGTCGCGGCTCTCTTCATATACTTTGAGAAAACCGATAAATTTCACAATGCTTCCACTTGCGCGGAACCAATACATGGGCGTGTAATCAGCCGTTGTCAACGCAGATGTGCTTTGCCTCGCAGGCAGCGCCTCGATGTCAACCGTTGTTGCGTCGAAAATTGCGTTTGACATTTGG
>CAZVQE010000445.1:0-1726 GCA_964628875.1 uncultured Anaerolineae bacterium | reverse complement strand
CGTGTTGATGCACGCACAGCGCGCGCACGAGATTCAGCCGACGCTGTTTTTGCATGTGTATGGCGACCTGACGCCCTATAACGGCGGCAAGATGTGGGCGCAGTCGGATCAGCTTTTGTGTCCGTCGCATCCACCGCACGTCTGGCGCGATGACGAATGGACGACGCAAACGTTTACGCTCAAGCTGCCGCCTGATCTGCCAGTTGGCGAGTATCACATCGCGCTTGGCATGTATGTGTTGCCCGACGCGCATCGGCTCAAGATCAATTCACCCGCAACCGCGACCAACGACTATGTAGTCGCGCGCGAGATCAGCGTGCGATGACGCTGTCATGTCATTCCGACCGTAGGGAGGAATCCCTGAGGCGTAGGTTGTAGAGATTCTTCACTGCGCTGCGATCCGTTCAGAATGACAAACAGTAGATCGGCTATTTACATACTGCATCGCGCTCCTATAATTTGCTGTATGGAATTTACATCTGAGCATGAGATGTTGCGTGGTGCGGTGCGCGATTTTGTCACGAGCGAGCTAGACCCGCACGCCGAAGAATGGCAAGCGCGCGGCATTTGGCCCGCCAAACGCGTGCTCAAAAAAATGGGCGCACTAGGTTTTTTGGGACTGAGCTACCCTGAGCGTTACGGCGGTGGCGCGGCAGACTATAGCTATCACGCCGTATTTTTGGAGGAATTAGGTCGCGCCGTGCCGATGGGCGCCACGTTGGGCATTTGCGTCCACACCGATATGGCGACTCCCGCGCTTGTCAAGCACGGCAGCGAAGAACTCAAACAAAACTATCTTGTGCCCGCCATCAAAGGTGAACTCGTGTCATCTATTGCTGTCAGCGAGCCAGACGCGGGCAGCGACGTGGCGGCGATTCGCACGACCGCGCGTCACAGCGGCGGCGATTACATCATCAACGGCAGCAAGATGTGGATCACCAATGGATCGCAAGCTGACTTTTTGTGTTTGCTCGCGCGCACGAGCGGCGAGAGTGGACACAGCGGCATGTCGCTCATCGTTGTGCCGACCGATGCCAAAGGTTTTAGCGTCAGCCGCGAGCTCGATAAGCTCGGCTTGCGCGACAGCGATACTGCCATCTTGGCATTTGATGATGTGCGTGTGCCGCGCTCATATTGCATCGGCGTCGAAGGCAAAGGCTTTGCGTATCAGATGCAGCAATTTCAGAGCGAGCGACTAGCGATGGTGTTGCTCAGCCTCGGCAGTATGTCACGCGCCATCGAGCTGACCAAAACTTATCTCAAAGAGCGGCGCGCGTTTGGTAAACCACTCATTCAAAATCAAGCCATTTACTTTAAGCTGTCAGAGCTAATCTCGGAGATCGAGGCGCTGCGCTATCTGGCATATGAGTGTGTCTCGCAGTATGCCAACGGCAAAGACATGACGCGACTGGCGAGCATGGCGAAATACAAAAGCGGCGTCTTGTCACGCACGGTCGCTGATATGTGTCTGCAATTTCATGGCGGCATGGGTTACGTCGAGGAGTATCCAATCGCGCGTTATTTTCGTGACATTCGTCTGTGGTCAATTGGCGGCGGGGCGGATGAGGTCATGCTCGAGGTCATCGCCAAATACGAAGGCATGGGTCCAAAAGCGAAATAGAGATTTCTGATGCGTAGGGGCGGCTCGCGAGCCGCCCCGACGTTTGTTTTTTTGTTTGATTCAGGCACACCGACAAAATCCATTTGCCCGTACTACCGATACCCC
>CAZVQE010000444.1:0-1734 GCA_964628875.1 uncultured Anaerolineae bacterium | reverse complement strand
ATCCCATTAGCCTGAGTGGCGTCAAAGTCGGAGACGCCGAGACCGTCGGGCGCACGATTGGCGACGGCATGTTTGCGTTCCCGTCAGGAGCGAGCGTGCCGGCATTTGGCGTGATCGTCGTCGCCCAAAACGCGCCGATGTATTTTGCCGATCACGGTCGCAAGCCAGACTACGAAATCGGCAGCTACGATCCAAGCGTGCCAGACCTGACGCCCTACGCCGCATGGAGCAGCGGCACGCTCAGTCTGAGCAATACAGGTGACCAAGTGTTGCTGCTCGATAGCGGCGACAATATCATTGATGCGGTGCAATGGGGCGTCAGCACGCTCACCAGCGTCGCGCCATTTACTCTGCCTGTAACAAGCGGTTACTCACTGCAACGCTCACCACCCGATCAAGACACCAACAACTGCGCCAAAGATTTTCGCGCCCAGCCATCGCCCAATCCGGGCGTCGTGCCGTGAAGCTGGCTACTTGCTATCTGTCATCTGCCGCGCCATCGCCCCCACGCCACGTGCGATAGCATGCGCGTCTACTGCGGCATAACCCATCAATAAGCCATTGCGCGCCTGATGTGTGTTTGAGTAGTGCGATGACAGTGGCACGGCGCTGATGTCGGCTCGCGCGAGCCGCGCCGCAAGTAGAGCATCGCTCTTGCGTTGTCGCAGATGCGCGATCAGTTGCAGACCCGTGTTGCATGGGTTCAATTCCACAAGATCGTACAAGTGCTGACGTGCCGCGCTCAACAGCGCGTGCTGTCGCTCGGCGTATAGCTCGCGCATGCGTCGCACATGGCGCGCGTAAAATCCACCCTCCATAAAATCTGCCAGCACAATCTGCTCAAGAATCGAAGATTGGCGATCCATCTGCGCACGCGCGCGCGACAACACGTCGGTCAGCGCGGACGGCGCAACCATAAAGCCGATGCGCAACAGCGGCGACAGTGTCTTGCTAAATGTGCCGACATAGATCACGTGATCATGCGCATCGAGGCTGCGCAGGGCGGCGAGCGGTCTGCCACTGTAACGAAATTCATTGTCATAGTCGTCCTCGATGATCCACGCACACTCACGCGCCGCCCAATCAAGCAGCGCGAGTCGTCGCGCGAGGCTCATCGTCACGCCCAGCGGATATTGATGCGATGGCGTCACGTATGCCATGCGCGCGTGTGGACAGCGCGCGACGCCACGTGCGACGTTGATGCCTTCGTCGTCCACGGGCACGGGCGTGAGCTTTGCGCCGGCTTGGGTGAATGTGGCGCGCGCGGCGATGTAACTCGGGTCTTCGATCCACACATCGTCGCCGACATCGAGCAACACGCGCGTGGCTAACTGGATTGCCTGTTGCACGCCGACGACGATGATGATCTGCTGCGCATCGCACAACATCGCTCGCGTCTCGCGCAGCCTCGCAGCGATAGCTTCGCGTAGCGGTAGATAGCCGTTGCTGTCGGTAAATCCAAACAATTGGCTTGGCATCAGCCGCAAACGACGTGCGCTGATGCGCGCCCAATCCTCGCGCGGGAAGTGATCGAGATCCGGCATGCCGACGATAAATGCGCGCGGTTTTTGCAGCGGTGCTGTGTAGGCTGTTTTAGTTAGTTGCTCGCCGATCTTTGAGAGCTTGGGCGGTTTGGTTTTCGTTTTGTGGAATGGCGCTGGGCGCGTGGTGAGGTCGTGTGCTTCGTCTGACAACGCGGCCGAAACATACGTACCCGCGCCGACTTTGCCATTC
>CAZVQE010000443.1:0-1734 GCA_964628875.1 uncultured Anaerolineae bacterium | reverse complement strand
CGACAAGAAATACTCGCTACAAGTTGCGGTCGAAGACTGCACGGGTTGCTCGCTGTGTGTCGAGATTTGTCCCGCAAAGAATAAGAGCGCAGCCGGGCGCAAAGCCATCAACATGGAGCCACAGTTGCCATTGCGCGCGACTGAGGCGGAGAATTGGGAGTTCTTTAAGAAGCTACCGGCGTATGCACACGATGACGCTGCGTCGAGCCAAGAGGCTCAACCCGCTCATCTCAATCTCAACAACGTCAAGAATTTGCAAGTGGTTGATCCGCTGTTTGAATTTAGCCTCGCGTGTGCCGGCTGTGGCGAGACGCCGTATCTGTCATTGCTGACGCGCCTATTTGGCGATCGCATCTACGTGGCAAACGCCACCGGCTGCAGCTCAATTTACGGCGGCAACCTGCCAACGACGCCGTGGGCGATGAATAAACAAGGGCGTGGGCCTGCATGGGCAAACTCGCTGTTTGAGGACAACGCCGAGTTTGGACTTGGCATGCGCTTGACGGTGGACAAGCAGACCGAGTTTGCGCACATGTTGCTAGGTGAATTGAAAGATGCAGTGGGCGTAGAGCTGAGCGATACGATACTCGGCGCCGACCAAAGCACTGAGAAACTCATTGCGGAGCAACGTGCGCGCGTCAAGGAACTCAAAGCGAAATTGATCGCGTTAAATACACCGCGCGCGAAAGAATTGCTTGGCGTGGTGGATATGCTTGTCCGCAAGAGTGTCTGGATCGTGGGCGGCGATGGCTGGGCGTATGACATTGGCTACGGTGGACTCGATCACGTGCTCGCCAGCGGCAAAAATGTCAAGATCCTTGTGATGGATACAGAGGTGTATTCAAACACGGGCGGACAGTCGAGCAAAGCTACGCCGCTGGGCGCAGTCGCCAAATTTGCGGCGGGTGGCAAGATCACGCGCAAGAAAGACCTTGGCATGATCGCCATGTCTTATGGCAATGTGTATGTGGCGCAGGTGGCGATGGGCGGTAATGACGCTCAGGTCATCAAAGCTATCCTCGAAGCCGAAGCGCATGACGGTCCCGCGTTGATTATTGCTTACAGCCACTGTATCGCGCATGGCATTGATATGGCAAAGGGTATGACTCAACAAAAGATGGCGGTCGAGTCAGCCTATTGGCCCCTCTATCGTTACAACCCGGCTTTGCGCGCCGAAGGCAAGAACCCGTTGCAGCTTGATAGTGGCGCGCCGAAGATTCAATTTAAAGAGTACGCCTACAACGAAACGCGCTATCGCATGTTGGCGCAGGCGCACCCCGAAGAGGCAGAGGTGTTGATGAAAGCCGCGCAAGTGGCGGTCAACGAACACTGGCAGCGCTATCAAGAGCTTGCTGCGAAGTAAGAAACTATGCGCGTCATTCTGAGCAACCAAAGGGAGCGAAGAATCTCGGCTGAATTTGCCTTCAGCATTAAGAGCGACAGAGATTCTTCGGCTCTTTGAGCCTCAGAATGACATGCACGAATAGAAGGAAAATTATGGATCTCAGCACGACTTACCTTGGTTTTACATTGCCGCATCCAGTGATGCCGTCCGCCAGCCCGCTGTCAAACTCGTTGGATGGCATACGTCGGCTCGAGGACGCTGGCGCGCCGATGATTGTGCTGCCCTCGTTGTTTGAGGAGCAGATCGAAGGCGAACAACACATCCTCGATCATTATTTAAATTACGGCACCGACACGTTTGGCGAGGCGCTCAGTTACTTTCCGGACATG
>CAZVQE010000442.1:0-1738 GCA_964628875.1 uncultured Anaerolineae bacterium | reverse complement strand
ATTGCGGCGTATCTGCCACGCTCTGAGTCACCCCGCTCCGATGCCGGTGGCGGCATCAGTCTTGGCGGCGTAATTGATTCACTGACACGGTAACGTTTGATCTTTTATAGCTAAGCGTATGCGCTAAAATCACCGCCGATGTGGTTGCATCGGCGGTTTGACTTTAATACGCTCATTGGACGCGCGCGTGCGACATATACAGAGTTGCATTCAAGCGAGATGCTTGAGCTGTCGCTTGCATTTCGCGCAACTCGCGTGGTGGCAGCCCTCACTGTATTTGCATTTGTTGCACTCATCCATGATGATTTGCACAATCTGAGCTTGCCGCAGTTACCGTCGCTGATGTTACCTGTGGTTGCGTTTATGATCTTGTGCAGCTTGTGGCTCAATTCACAGCGACATCTGCGGCTCAAATATCGTGACTTTGATATGCTGATGCGCGAGCTCGACCCATTATTGCAGCGATGGGCGCTGCGTCTGACATGGGCGAGTGCGCGATGGTACGCTTATGCGTTATCGCTGGCGCAAACGGCATATGCGTCAAGCGTCCAATTTGCCGATGAGCTTAGCGCGCGCGCCAGCGCCATTCAACAAAACCTGCGTGACTGGCTGCTAGCCATGACAGCGCGCGAGTATGCCTCCTCTCATGTTTTTTTAAATTTGTCTTCGCGCGTACATGAATCGCCTGCACAAATGCCGGCTACTTGCGCGCCATGCTTGATCCACCTTCGTTGTTAGGCGATAGTCTTGCCCTTTAGGCGCGCTCAGGCTACGACTATCTATTTCAAATTCAAACTCTCTTTGTCGCATCTATGTGCGATAAAGCATTTTTCCTAACAAACGACTATGGCTACATTTGGACAGGTTGATCAATCCCTCGAAAACAAACTCAAAGAACTCTATCGCCAGCATAAGGAGCGCTCGGCGAAAATTGATTGGAGCTATCACGAATTTTTGCCACTGGTGCGCAAGGCAGGCTTGCCCGATGTGGCGCTAGTAGACAGCGATCACTATGAGCGCGGCGATCAATTTGAATCGGAGATTTTGCAGATTGACCCAACGCCGCAAAAACGCAAACTCACGCCCGAGCTGTATCTCGCGGTTGAGACCGCGCTTTTGACTGAGGTCAATCTGCCGTGGTTTACCACCGAGCTTTACAACACTTTTCGTGGCTCACTCCAAGTATTGGTGGACTTTGTGCGCACATGGACTGCCGAAGAAGATCAACACGGCGACCTGCTCGACACATATCTGATGCTGACTGACAATGGTGACGCATGGGCGCGCAAAAAACTGCGCCGCGGCGTAATTGAAGGCGGCTTTGAGACGGGGCTGCAGACGCCGCTCGAGACGATGGTGTACACCAGCATCCAAGAACGCGCGACGATGATTTTTTATCTCAACACGGCACAGGCATGCGAAGACCTCGACCCGGGTTTGGCACGTGTGTTGCGACGGCTAGCGCGTGACGAGACGCTGCATTACACCTTTTACCGCGATGCCACACTCGCGCATCTGCAGATCAATCCAAACTTGGTTGAGCTAGTCACCGACGTCATGCTCAAGTTTGAGATGCCCGGCATTGGCATGCCCGACTATGCGCGACGCGTCGAGATCATCAGCAAACACGCGCACTATGGACCGGCTGAGTTTTATACGCAAGTGATTGACGAGCTGATGAAATATTGGGACATCAAAAATCTACAGCCGACCTATCCGCAAGCACGCGAGGCACAGC
>CAZVQE010000441.1:1435-1742 GCA_964628875.1 uncultured Anaerolineae bacterium | reverse complement strand
TGTGGAGAATGGCTATGTGAGGCTGGGTTACGGCATCGGCTACTATGACCGCCTGTTGTCGGGTTCGGCTGCGGTCAAGCTTGGGTTGGCATTTGCCGAGCAACAGGCTGAGCGCCTGCCGCGTGAGCCGCATGACGTGCTGCTGGACGACGTGATTATGGGTTGATCGTATTTAATGAGTAGGTAGGTCGTCATGCAAACGCCGCCATAAATCCGGATAATGAGAATCATGCTAAACACCATAGATTTACTGTTGCGCAATCGCTTTAAATTTTTTAAGGAGGTTAAAGACGGCTTGCAACTGCCG
>CAZVQE010000441.1:0-1425 GCA_964628875.1 uncultured Anaerolineae bacterium | reverse complement strand
CCGCAAAAGATACGCGCATTGATCGTCTGCAGCTTGATATGTTTTGCGTTATTTGGGGCGGTGCTGGGCTCGGATCATTCTGTTTTACAAACTTTGTCGTCGGCTGCAAAGCTGCCATTGTTGTTCTTGGTTACGTTGTTAGTGTGTTTGCCGACGCTGTATTTTTTTAATTCGATGTTTGAGGCAGACTTGAGCTTTGGCCAAAACTTTGTCTTGCTGCTAAGTGCGATCGCCATGACGGGTATCGTGTTGCTCGCGTTTGTGCCCGTCTCTCTGTTCTTTTTAATCACAACCAGCCAATATCAGTTTTATAAAGTGCTCAATGTAGCGTTTATTGCGATTGCGGGCGTGATCGGAGTGCGCCAATTGGTGCAAGGCATGAAATTTTTGACCTTCGAAAATCGACGCGGTGCGCGCGCGCGGGAGCGATTGTTGACTTTGTGGATTGTGCTGTATGGATTTGTTGGAACGCAATTGGCGTGGACTCTGCGTCCCTTCTTTGGCGCGCCTGGGTTGCCATTTGAGTTGTTTCGCGGTTTGGGCGGAAATTTTTACACCAATCTATTTGCTTCGCTTGGCGAAGTGTTTGGCTTTTTTACAGTGCGGTGATTTTCAATGGCAAGCTCACAAAACAAACATACCGCGCCGTCACAAGACAAAATAATCCTTGAAGTTCTGCGTGAAGTCTTGGAACGCCAAGCGCAATTAATCGAGCAACAACGGTTGTCATCTTCGCTGCCGCATGCACCCGAATCAACTTCTCCGCAGCCCAGCGTTTCGACAGCACAAGCTCAGCAATTGCCGCCGAACGCCACAGAGGGCGATCCGATTCACCCTAAGGAAGCCCGCGAATACACTGACTGGCATCAACTTGCTGCGCAACCGCTGACAACGTCAAACATTGCCAAGCCTCTACGCGCAATCATAACGGTGATGCTCATGCTATTGATCATTGTTCACCTGCCGTTGGGCGGCAATCTCTCGCTTGCCAACGCGTTGCCGGATCGGCAAGCGCTCATAGTGCGCGATGGCTTGATCTTCAAGGGTTCGGGACCAGAGGTCTATTTTTTGCAAAACAACCAACGCCGATGGATTAGTTCACTCAGCGCTTTTCAATATTTAGGTTATCGCTGGTCTGATGTCCACGTGGTGGATGATAGTTTTGTGAATAGTTTTCCTGAAGGCAAACCGCTGCATGTTTTGCTCAAATGTAACGATAGTCCACACATCTATCGAATTGAGCGTGAGGCAAAACGTTGGATCAAAGATATTCCAACTTTTGAACTCCAAGGACATATTTGGTCTGATGTTCATTTTGTGTCATGCAATGAATTGCGCAATATTCCGATGGGAGATCCGATTCCACCTGATGCAGGGGCGCCTCCTCAACCATAACCATGCTATATCTTGTTGCTACTCCGATTG
>CAZVQE010000440.1:0-1746 GCA_964628875.1 uncultured Anaerolineae bacterium | reverse complement strand
GGCTCGGCGAAGCCATCGGCTTGCGCGGCACAATCGGTGTGTTTGCCGCGATCACGATCATCTCGACCGCGATTGTCTGGCTCAGCCCTAGCGTGCGCAACGCCAAGATCGAGCCGACCGTGAGCTAAGACCTACCATCGCGCAAATTTGCGTCAAGTCATTCTGAACGAAGCGCAGCGAAGTGAAGAATCTCTACTGCGTATATTGACGCGCTAGAGATTCTTCGTCGCGCGACTTTGCTTTGCACAGCACTCCTCAGAATGACATCATCACTCACCCTGCAACGCATCCAGCAGTGCCGTCAAGCCCAGCGTGTAGCTGCGCCAACCAAAGCCGCAGATGCTGCCGACGCTGATCGGCGCGATAAACGAGTGATGTCGAAATTCCTCACGCTTGTAGATGTTTGACAGATGCACTTCGACGCACGCCAACGCCACGCCGCTGATAGCATCGCGCAATGCAACACTCGTGTGGGTCAGACCGCCCGGGTTAATGAGGATGCCATTCGCCCACTCGCGCGCGGCGTGGATCGCATCAATCAACACGCCCTCATGGTTTGACTGCACGATGCGCAGCTCAGCGTGACGCCGCCGCGCGAGATCGAGCAAATGCGTGTTGATGTCTTCGAGCGTCGTTTTGCCATACACGGCTGGCTCGCGCAGTCCGAGCAGATTTAGATTTGGACCGTGCAACACAAGAACATTTTTCATTTTTACATTAATGATTGAGCCATTGGCGATTGGATATCACACTAAGAACTAAGCACTAACAACTACGAACTGGCTCGCCACAGCGGTCGCGTCAGACACGTCGCGCCGCCTTCGGCTTTGAATGACAACTCTTCGCCGCGATAGGTCTGCACTTCCATGCCTGCGTCAATCAGCCTCTGACGTGTCACAGGGTTGCCTTCGAGCATGATGCATTCGCCGGGTGCGGTGGCTAGCACGTTGGTCGCCTGCGTCAAAAATTCCTTTTCGGGCGCTTCGATCAATTTGAACCCGCGCGCTTGCAGCTCTTGATAAAACGCGACTGGCATCAGCGGCGGATACACGACCGCCACCTTCTCGTCCAAAATACTAATCAGCGATAGCAAATGCAAACACGCCTCAGGTCCGGTGTAATACGGCAAATCGTATGCCAGCACCTCAACGCCCATCGGATTGAGCGCCGCACGCAGTTGGCGCACCCCCTCGACGTTGGTGCGATAGCCGACACCCGCCGCGAGCGTCTTTGAATCCAACCACAACAAATCGCCGCCCTCAGCCAATGCGCTGCCGTTTAGCGTGGTGACGATTGGCACGCCGAGTTTTTGATACAGACGCGTTTGCGCGGCTTCTTCACCGCGGCGTAGTTTTTTGCCCATGCTCAGCAAGATCGCCCCCGCGTCTGTGATCAGCGCGGGGTCAAACACAAAGATCGCGTCGGCGTGTTGCGGCATTGCTTCGTCGTGATAGATCACCTCTGCGCCAGCGCGCCTCAGCATCGCCACAAATTCATCATGCTCTGCTTGCGCGCGCGCCATGTGCGGTTGCGCCGTGTAATGCCATTTTTGCGGGTCGGCGTTGCCAAAGGCTTCATCGGGTCGGCGCACGATCACGCGTTTGAGCAGCGCGATCATGCTTTGGCTGCCAGAGTTTTTTTGTGTCATGAGTTATAAGTTCTTAGTTCTTAGTAGTTAGTTTTTTAGTTGCTGGTGAATCGGACATCATGTCATCTTGTCATCCCGTCACCCTTTCATCCCTTCTT
>CAZVQE010000439.1:0-1749 GCA_964628875.1 uncultured Anaerolineae bacterium | reverse complement strand
CACCACAGGCGGGCTACTCGTGCTGAGTGACACCTACGACGCGGGCTGGAGCGCGCGTGTGGACGGTGCACCCACAACGATACATCGAGTGGATGTTGCGCTGCGTGGCGTGTGTGTGCCTGCAGGCGCGCGCTCGGTGGAATTTGTTTTCAGCCCGCGCATTTTGTGGGTCGGCGCAGCAGTGTCAGCGGGCGCATGCGTTGCGCTATTGCTCATTGCGTTATTTGCGCTCAGACGCCATTCCCCGCACAAGTAAACAATCACAACTCGATGATCTGATACGGGTGAACATTTAATACACGCGTGTGACCGATCATCGTCTCAAATGATTGCGTCGGCGCGTAGTTGCGATGCTGATGACCATGCAGCACAAGACGCGGCGCAAAAGTATCTATGAGCCAATTGATCGCTGTAAACCCCGTATGAGCCCGATCGGCAGCATCGTGGATGCCATACGGCGGCGCGTGGGTCACTAAGATATCGAGCTTTGCCCCGCGTAGAGCGCGATTCCACAAAGCACGCGCCGCCAAAACATATGCGCGCGCTTGCTGGTGACTCTGCTCATATTGATAAGGTGAATCGAGCTTATAGCGCAAGCAACCTTGCAAGCCGCCAAGCATGATTTTGCCCTCGCGTACGCACTGCATGTCAAGATTGCGCCAACCTGCTGCCACGCTTTTTAGTTCGCCGCCAAAGCCGATCTCACCCTGATCGTGATTGCCGTGCACCATATAGCACGGCGCATTGAGCAATGATGAAATAAACTCAAGATAGTAAATTGGCAAGTCACCGCAACTGATAATCAAATCCATATTGCCGCAGCGTTGCAAAAGCGCAGGACTATAAATCCAATCTACTACCTCATCGCTGACCGCCAATATCTTCATCGCGTTAATCTTTCAATCGCAGATACGCTTCCATAAAGGCGTCGAGATCGCCGTCAAGCACGCCTTGCGCGTTGCTCGTCTCATGCTCGCTGCGCACATCTTTGACAAGCTGATACGGATGCAACACATAGTTGCGTATCTGCGAGCCAAACTCCGCCTCGACGTGCTGCCCTTTGAGTCGGCGCATCTCGTCGTCGCGTTTTCGCTCCTCGAGCTCTTGCAGGCGCACTTTGAGAATGTGTAATGCGCGTTCGCGGTTTTGCGTTTGGCTGCGTTGATCTTGGCAAGTGACGACGATGCCCGTCGGCAGATGTTTGATGCGAATGGCACTCTCGTTCTTTTGCACGTTTTGTCCGCCCGCGCCGCGCGAGCGATGGGTCTCGATCTCTAGCTCTGCGGGGTTGATCTCGATATCAATCTCATCATCCATCAAGTCCGGATACACCTCAACGCGCGCAAATGACGTCTCGCGCGTGCTGCCTGCATTAAAGGGCGACAAGCGCACCAGACGATGAATGCCCTTCTCGCCGCGCAGATAACCGTAGGCTTTGTCACCACGCACGGAGAGTGTCGCATTTTTGATGCCCGCGCCCTCGCCCGCCGTAAAGTCAATTTCGGAGACTTTGTAGTCGTGTGACTCCGACCAACGCAGATACATGCGATACAGCATCTCCGCCCAGTCTTGCGCGTCCACGCCGCCCGCGCCGGGCTGCACGGTGATGATCGCGTCTGCGTGATCGTGCGCGCCGCTAAACATCAGATCGCGTTCGATCTCATCAACACGCGCAACAAGCGCATCAGTCTCGCGCTCAGCTTCGGCGGCGGTGTCGGCGTCGCTGGCTTCGGCGGCGAGTTCGATCAG
>CAZVQE010000438.1:0-1749 GCA_964628875.1 uncultured Anaerolineae bacterium | reverse complement strand
GCGCTTCGCGTGCGCTCATCCAATTAGCATTGCCCTGCACTGTATTGATCTCGCCGTTGTGGCACACAAATCTAAACGGTTGCGCGCGCTCCCACGTCGGAAATGTATTTGTCGAATAACGCTGATGAAAACAGCAAATCGCCACCTTGAAATCAGGATCATTGAGATCGAGATAAAAGCGCCGCAACGAAGGCGATGACACCAACGCCTTGTATACGACGGTACGGCACGACATCGAAGGAATGTAAAGCGCGATGTTTTCAGCAAGAGCTCGATTCTCAATGGCACGACGCGCAACATAGAGCTGCTGATCAAACTCAAGCTCGTTGCGTATCGCATCGGGTCGCGCGATCAACACCTGCTGAATATTTGGCAGTGTCTCGAGCGCGCGTTTGCCAAGCACGTTGGGCTCGTGCACCACCGTGCGCCACGCAAGAATCTCAAAACCACGCTCGACAAGTACACGATCAATGAGTTCACGCGCACGCTGATTTGCCACATTCTCACGCGGCAAAAACAACATACCAACGGCGATATCACCCGGCCGCTGCGCGCGCTGCCCGACGCGCTCTAGCTCACGGTTGAGCAATGTGTTTGGCAACGTGCAAAGCACGCCCGCGCCATCGCCGCTCTTGCCATCCGCGTCAAACGCGCCGCGATGCGCAAGTCGCTCTAAACAACGCAAGCCATCATCCAAAATCTTGTGCGTGGCGCGCCCCGACATATCGGCAAGAAAACCGATGCCACAGGCATCATGCTCAAAGCGCGGGTCATAAAGCGGCGCCTCCATTTCGGAAGGGAAAACGCCCCAGCGGGATTCATGGCTGTGTGTCTGCATAAATTTGATCGAGATACAAAAAAGAGGCAAAACAAAACGCATTGCGTCTATCTTGCCTCCGTCTTCTTGGACAGTATATTTCGTTCGTGTTATTTTAACAGCAAGTCAAAACTTGACAAAGCCCTCGCGCGCAGCATGTCATGCTTTTGTCAATCGGATGTCAAGCACGCACACGACATTTGTCTTACGCTCCATTCGCACAGCCACCTAACTGTGCAAGGAGAAGAAAAAGTGAAACACCCCAAAATCGCTACATTCGTCGCATATGCGTCCGCGAGCATGTTGCTCTTGCAAGCATGTGCATCGCCGACCCCCGCGCCCAAGCGCATAGATCAGCCATCTCAATCGCAGTCCTACGCGCCGCAACCTACTGCCGCGCCTAGGCAACCACAGCCAGCGGCAACCGCCGCACCTGCTCCATATGCGCCGCCCAACAATGCGCCCCAGCCGCCCAATTCGTACCAAGCGCCATCAACTGGCTACGCACAACAACCTCGCCACGGCAGCTATCAACCACCGCAAAGACCCATCGCGCAAGATCAGCGCTTGCCCGTCGAGCCCACTCCGATGTCGTCTTACGCCCCGCAGCCACAGTCGCCCATTCCGCCCACCAGCAATGAATTTAAGGACTATGGCGTGAATCCCTTTATTGATGCGTGGCGCGATCACCTCTCGACATTTGCACTCGACACAGACACCGCCTCATACGCGATGGCGCGCAAATACATCTCAGAGGGCAATTTGCCGCCGTATCAAGCAGTGCGCACGGAGGAGTTTGTCAATTCGTTCAATCAAGGCTACGCGCCGCCGGTGAATGGCACTTTTGCCGTGTATGCAGACGGCGCGCCATCGCCGATTCCTGCAGATGGCACAGTGCTTATACGCATCGGCGTGCAGGGCGCACAACTCAA
>CAZVQE010000437.1:0-1751 GCA_964628875.1 uncultured Anaerolineae bacterium | reverse complement strand
AGCAATGTGTATTGCGCGGACGTGATCGCCAGTGATACAAATCCATTTTTGCGCTATGTCACCATCAACGCAGGCAAAAACACTGGCGTGCGAGTTGGTATGCCGGTCGTGAGCGGCGGACTTGGATTGGTCGGACGCATCGGGCAAGTCAGCGAAAGCTCGGCACAAGTGCAATTAATCGATGATCCTGGCTCTTCGATCAACGTCATTCTCAAAGACGCACGCACTAACGCCGTCGTCGTCGGTGATCGCAACGTTGGTCTCAAGCTACAAGGCGTCGTGCAAACCGATGTCATTAGCTCAACGGATTTGGTGCTGACAAGTGGCTTGGGGCGCGGGTTGCCACCGGGGATTCCCGTGGGCAGCATTGACAAGATCATCAGCACAGACGCACAACTCTTTAAGGAAGCTTCAATCGTGCCGGCTGTTGACCTCAATCATTTACAGACTGTGCTAATCATTAGCTACACCGCACCGAGCACGCTGCAACCCTAAACAATGGGGCGATACTTTATTTTTGCTTTGGGCGTAATTGCATTTGCGCTGATTGACTCGGCGCTGATGCCATTTGCATTTAGCGCATCTGCACGTCCGAGCCTGCTCATCGTCATCACAGCAATATGGGCGATCGTGCGCGGCGATGAGGGCATTTTGTTTGCGTTTCTTGGTGGATTTTTGTTTGACTTTTTTTCGCAGGCTCCGATTGGCTTGACCTCATTGAGCTTGATGGTCGGTCATGGAATTGGTCTGTTGCTTGATCAAGCGCCACTGCCCTCTGTTTTTTGGCGCGCGATCATACGTGTGATTGCAGTAAGCACAGTGCAGCTTAGCATTTTGCTTGGAGCAACCAACTTGCTCGGCAAACCCATTGATCCGACACTCGCGACAACCTCGATATTGTTGCCAAGCGTGTTGCTCGATGCCGTATTTGCCGTGCCAATTAGCGTGCTGCTCATCGCGCTTAATCGCCGCCTCACCCCGCGACGCTTTTGAGTGCATCACGCAAAATTCAAGCACGACTCATGAGGTTACGCTAGAATTTCGTGTAGGAATCATCAAACATGATAGTGAATGATCTTCCGATTCAAAGACGCAGTAGCCAGACGCCCCCGCCTGATAATCGCGGTGGTCGCATTCGGCTGATATTGCTGGGAATCGGAATGATGGCGGCGCTCGTGCTTTTGCTCGCGCGCATGTTTGATTATCAGATCAATCGCAGCAATGACTATCAAAAACGCGCGCAAAGCGTATCAGAACGCACGCGCGATATACCTGCATTGCGTGGGTTGATCTATGACCGTGAAGGCACGCCGCTCGTGCTAAATGCGCCTTCATATCAAGTTGGCATCATTCCTGCGCAGTTGCCCGCGCCGGACAATTTGATTCAACTCAGGCTCGAGCGCGCAGCGATCTACAACCGACTCGCGGATATGTTGAATCAAGCAGATCGCTTTCGTCCTACAGACAGCAATTTACAAATCGCCAGCGCCAAGACGCTGACGACTACACCCAATGTTGCAAGTCCCATTCTCACAGCGGGTGAAATTTTTACAAAGGTTTTTAACGCGCAAACCCTCTCGCCCTATGATCCGGTTATCGTCGCCGAAAATGTGCCGCGTGATCTGGCGTTAATTATTCAAGAGCAATCTATCGCGATGCCGGGTGTGATCGTGCGCGCGGTCGGCTCGCGCACATATCCGTATAAAGAATTGTTGGGACCCCTACTCGGCTACATCGGCAAAATCCCCGAA
>CAZVQE010000436.1:0-1754 GCA_964628875.1 uncultured Anaerolineae bacterium | reverse complement strand
ATCTGAAATCTCCGATCTCATCACTGCCTCAGCACCTCAAGCATCCGCGCATGAATGAGCCCGTTGCTGCAGACGATCTCATCGCAATCGGTGCGCGGCGGCGTGCCGTCAAATGTGCTGCAGATGCCGCCGGCTTCTTGCGCAATGAGAATCGCAGCGGCAAAGTCATGTGGCTTGAGGTTAAATTCCCAGTAGCCGTCAAACCGCCCGCACGCCACAAAACACATATCGAGCGCGGCTGAGCCGAGTCGCCGCACCGCCTGCGCCGTGCGCTTGAAATTCATAAAGTTGTCAAAGTTATTTCTGGCGCTCGTCGCGCGGTCATATGGGAAGCCCGTGCCAAGTAGCGCACGCTGAAATTGCGCGGTGCGCGACACATGAATCGGCGCGCCATTCAAAAAAGCGCCTGCGCCGCGCATGGCGGTAAATAGCTCGCCGCTCATCGGGTTGTAAACGACGCCCACGCTCGGCACGCCATTCACCCATAGCCCCATAGACACGGCAAAGATCGGCACGCCATGCGCAAAATTGACCGTGCCATCAATCGGATCTACATACCATTTGCGGCTGAGGTCGGTGTCGCGCGTCGCGGCGTAGGCGCCGCCTTCTTCACCGACCAACGCATCCCGCGGAAAAGTTTTGCGCAGTTGCGCCACGATAAAGTCCTCACTGCGGCGGTCATACTCGGTGACCGGATCAACCGCGCTGCTCTTGAAATCAATATGCGAATCGGCGCTCATCGTGCGCACACCCTCGCGCAAAATCTCGCCCGCGCCGCGCGCAATCTCAATGGCGGCGTTGAGTTCGTTTGTGTAGTTTGACATGCGGGCTAATTGTACGGTTGGGTTGCGCGATACAGCGTTGTCATTCCGAATGGAGCGTAGCGAAATGAGGAATCCCCCAAAAGTAAATCTTCAGCGATTCCTCGCGGCGCATATTGCGCATCGCTCGGAATGACAACCTACTCATCAACTTTATCAGTGGCACGAACCCACCGCATCACCTCCGCCGCGAGCGACTCGATCTCAGCGATGGCTCGCATCAGCGTAGCGGCATCGGCGCTGAGCGCAAACCCTGAGGCGACGCGCTGCTGATAGTCGCGCGGCGTTTTGGCAAATTGCGCGGCGATGGACGTCGCGCCTTTCTCATTCAAAAGATATGCGCCGTTGAGCGCAAACAACACTTGATTGATACACGCCACCACGCGAAAGAGACACCCCGCCACATAGCTCGCGTCACTGCGCGCGGCGCCTTTTTTGGCGGTCTGCAACGCAAAGTCAATCTCCCACGCAAACGCCCGTATCGTCGCCTCACGCAGCGCGGGCGGATAGGGCAGCACGCGCTGTTTGAGCGCGGCGATGCTGGCGAATGGGTCATGCAGCGCAACACACACCGCGACCTCGCCCGCGTAAATCGAAGACACAAAACCATGCGGGTGACCCGGCTGATAGTCAATGCTGATCTTGCCGTCGCCGCAGTCAGCGACGACCTCACGCACGCGCGCGAGATCACGATACAGCAGATCAACGGCGATGCCATTCACCCGCAGCCAACCTCCGCCATTGATCCACTTGCCCCAAGCGCCAATCGGCGTCACAACATCGGCGCGATGTGCATCGTCCAGACGTTGCGCGATGGCTTGCAGCGCCGACACATCGAGCGCGCCATTCTCATAGTAGATGCCGATATCAATATCAGATGATGCCGTGTGCGAGCCGCGCGCGCGTGAGCCGCCCAGCACGATTGCGCTTACG
>CAZVQE010000435.1:0-1788 GCA_964628875.1 uncultured Anaerolineae bacterium | reverse complement strand
ATTCGATGCTTGACGGCTTGAGCCCGATCAAGGGCATCGCTCAACGCGCCAAAGAGCTGAGCATGGGCGCGGTGGCGCTGACGGATCACGGGGTCATGTATGGCGCGATCGAATTTGCAAATGCGTGTCATGACGCAGGCGTGAAGCCGATCATTGGCATGGAAGCCTATCTCACCAAGCGCGGACGCAAGATGCAAGACCGCGACGTGAACTTTGACAAACAGCCGCATCACTTATTGCTGTTGGCAATGGATGATACGGGCTACAAAAACCTGATGCGATTGTCGAGCCTTGCGCAGCTTGAGGGGTTTTATTACAAACCGCGCGCCGATCACGATCTATTGCGCGAGTGTGCTGAGGGCTTGATCTGTACGTCGGGCTGTCTGGCGGCGGAGTTGCCGCGCCTCATTGTCAATGATCAGCTCGAAGAAGCGCGCAAAGTGGCGCAGTGGTATCGCGATGTGTTTGATGATCGCTTTTATTTTGAGTTGCAAGATCACGACCTCGCGGAATGCCGCAAAGTCAATCGTGTGCTGATTGATTGGGCGCGTGAGTTGAGCGTGCCATTGGTTGCCACGAGTGACGCGCACTATGTCAAGCGCGAGGATGCCATTCCACATGAGCTGATGCTGTGCATCCAGACACAGGCGTTGTTGTCCGATAAAGATCGGATGAAATTTAACAACGACTCGTACTACTTGCACAGCGAGGACGAGATGCGCGACATTTTTGACGCGGTCGCGCCTGAGGCGGTCAGCAACACTGCCTTGATCGCTGAGCGTTGCAAGCTCAACCTCAAAACGAAGCAACAATTTCACCTGCCGCATTTTCATCGTCCGCGACGCTTTGTAGATGACGATGCGTTTTTGCGCTATCTATGCGCCGTGGGTTTTGAATTGCGTTATGGCATTCCGGCGAGCGCCGATGGCACATGGACAACTGACGCGCGCGCAGATGCCATTCAACTGGCACAGGTGAGCGCCGAGCAAATCAACATCGCGCGCGATCTCGCGCCGCAGATGTATGCGGGCGAGGACACGCCCATAGCGCTGACCAAGCTCAGCCCGTTGGCATTGCCATCAGCAGATACGCATCCTGCGATGACGCCGCGCCGTTTGCGCGAGCGCATGCAGTTTGAGCTAGACACGATCATCTCGATGGGTTTTAGCACCTACATGCTGATCGTGTGGGATCTGATTCGTTTTTGTCGTGAGAAGGGGATTTGGTGGGATGTACGCGGCAGCGCAGCCGGCAGCGTCGTCAGTCATGTGTTGATGCTGACCAATATCGAACCTGTCAGCAACGATTTGTATTTTGAGCGCTTTCTCAACCCTGAGCGCGTCTCGATGCCGGATATTGACATGGACTTTCCGGACGATCAGAGGCATTTGCTCGTGGATTACACCATCGAAAAATATGGCAAAGAGAAGGTCGCGCAGATCATCACATTTGGCACGATGGCGGCGCGCGCTGCACTCAAAGACGTTGGTCGGGTGATGAATGTGCCACTCAGCGAAGTGACAAAGGTTACGACGCTTGTGCCAGCCATTCCGGGCAAGCCCGTCAATCTGACGCAGGCGCTCGAGCAAGTGCCGCCGCTCAAAGAGCTGTATGACACCGACGACGCAGTGCGCGAGATGTATGACCGCGCCATCAGCGTCGAAGGTCGCGTGCGCAACGCAGGCACGCATGCGGCAGGCGTAGTCATTGCTGATAAGCCATTGATCGAGTACGTGCCGCTCAACAGACTGACGGGCACGCCGATCACGCAGCAGCTCAACGCTGTCA
>CAZVQE010000434.1:0-1798 GCA_964628875.1 uncultured Anaerolineae bacterium | reverse complement strand
CAATACGGGTAAATTGCGCCGTCCCGATCAACCGCTGCTGCCAAATTACAAATACGTCCCGATAGGCTATCACGGTCGCGCGAGCTCGATTGTCGCAGGTGGCACACCGATCATGCGACCGCGTGGTCAAATCAAACCCGACGGCGCAGACGCTCCAAGCTACGAGCCGACGCGCTGCTTAGATTTTGAATTGGAACTTGGCGCGTTTGTGGCGAAGCGCAATGAGGCGGGTCGTCCGATTTCGATTTTTACAGCCGAAGATTATTTGTTTGGCGTGTGCCTGGTCAATGATTGGTCGGCGCGCGATATCCAAAAATGGGAGGCGCAACCACTGGGCCCATTCTTAGCAAAAAGTTTTGCGACCTCGATCTCAGCATGGATCACAACACTCGAAGCGTTAGCGCCGTTTCGTTGCGCGGCGCACGCGCGTGAGTCGGGCGACCCAACGCCGTTGCCGTATCTGATGGATGAAGTAGATCAGCGCAGTGGCGGCATTGACATTACGCTAGAGGCGCATCTGCTCACGCCTCAGATGCGCGCGCAGCATCTAGCGCCGCATCGTTTGACGCGCACATCTACTCAGCATCTGTATTGGACGCTTGCGCAGCTATTGACCCATCAAACGAGCAACGGCTGCAATATGCGCCCGGGAGATTTGATTGCCAGCGGGACGGCCAGCGGACCCACCGACGACGCGCGCGCTTGTTTGCTTGAGATTACGCAGGATGGCAAGATGCAGATTCAACTGCCCAACGGCGAGACTCTCACCTACTTGCTTGATGGCGACGAGATTATTTTGAATGGCTATTGCGCGCGCGGCGACTATAGGCGAATCGGACTCGGCGAATGTCGCGGCGTGATTACGCCGACAATTGAGTAATCTTGTCAATCTTAAAAGCGGAGCGACGATAAATATGAATCTCGAAAACATTATTCAGCGCATGCAAAATCAAGCCGATGCGATAGTCGCCATTGCTCAAGCGACTGAAAATGTGCAGGCACATTGGAAACCCAATCCTGAATCATGGTCGGTCGTTGAGGTCTTGGGTCATTTGTGCGACGAAGAGCGCGATGATTTTCGCGCGCGCACACGCGGCACGCTTGAGGCGCCTTTAGCAGACTGGAGTCCGATTCACCCAAGCGCGTGGGTCATCGAACGTAAATACAACGATCAGCCACTCGATGCTAAGATCAGCGAATTTGCCGCCGAGCGTGCCGCGTCAATCACGTGGTTGCGTAGCTTGCGTGAACCAAATTGGGGCAACGCGCATGTGCATAAAGAGTTTGGCACATTTACTGCGGCTGACATGCTCTTGGCGTGGCTGGCTCACGATATGTTGCATTTGCGTCAGCTCAACGAGTTGCAATACGCTTGGCTACGGCATCAACATCCGATGGCGCGTATTGATTACGCCGGCGATTGGTAAAAAAAGAGATCAGCTCCGAACAAGCTGATCTCTTTTGTAATAACTCGATTTCTGTTTACGCGATCTCAAGCGCCTTTGAAATGCGCGCGATGCCTTCTTGGATTTTCTCAACGCCAAGTGCGTATGACAATCGCGCATAGCCCGGCGCGCCAAATGCTTCGCCGTGTGTGATGCCAACCTTTTGGTTTTCGAGTAGATACATGGCGATCTCTTGGCTTGAGTTGAGTGTCACGCCGCTCTTGAGCTTCTTGCCAAACAAACCTCGCAAATCAGGAAACACGTAAAACGCGCCTTGTGGCGTTGCGCAGCGGATGCCATCAATCTCATTGAGTGCGCCGACGATCCAGTCGCGACGTTGATGAAACGCTGCC
>CAZVQE010000433.1:0-1818 GCA_964628875.1 uncultured Anaerolineae bacterium | reverse complement strand
ATTTTCATTATTTGTTTATTTTTGTGAATTTGGCTTTAACGGACACAGCCACCTTTTTTACGCATAGACGGCTTGGCGCAAACCTTTGATGTAACCAATCGCAAATAGCCGCCCAATCGAAGAATAACCTGCGTTGCTGTTGCTGTCGCCTTCAACCGTTGGCACGTGATCAGGACGTAACACACCATCAAACTTAATGTCACGATAAGCTTTCATACATTCGAGCATGTTGGTTTTGCCATCGTCGTGCCAAGTCTCCTCAAACTTTTCGGGTGTGCCACGCACGTCACGAAAATGCACAAAGCTGATTTTGCCTTGAGTGCCAAATTTGCGAATGACACTCGGCAGATCATCTGTCATCAATGTGAAGTTACCTTGGCACAACGTGATCGTATTCATCGGGCTAGGTGCGATATCGAGCAAGCGTTGATAATTTTCGACGCTGCGCATGATGCGCCCGACGCCTCGAATGGGCGACAGCGGCGGATCATCCGGGTGCATGCTGAGCTTTACGCCGGCTTTTTCGGCGACCGGTAACACCCGCTTCAAAAAATGCTCGAGTGTCTCCCATAGTTTTTCTTCGCTGATTGCGCCCAGCGGCACGACGGGCGCATCCTTCATCAATGCATTGTCATAGCTGGTGACGACGCTACCGCCGCGCGAGGGAGTCGTCGTGCTGGTGCGCATCCAGTTTTGGCTACACATCCATTCATAGCAATACACAGGGATGCCAAGTTTTCCCATGTTTTCAATGAGTGTACAAACGGTGTCAATTTCAGCTTCGCCGCCCGGCTGTCCGCGTTTGGCATTTTCGAGCGGCGGGCGCGACTCGATCACAGCAAGCTTGAATCCAGCGTCTTCGTATTTCTTTTTCGTGCGTAACAACGGCAAATAGTCCCACGGTTGTTCGCTGCCGTTGGATGGGTCATCAAACGGCAAGCCACCGACGGCGTAATCCACACCAGCTTGCTTGCACATTTTCCATAGAGAAGACGGATTGGGCGGAAGAAATTCGGCAATTTGGATCATGATTATGAAGGTTTATACTTGAAAACCAATATGACAGCTAGACAGGACAACCCTGAAACTGTAATCATATTTTGCGATTTGTCAAGCACAGACTCGTTCCCAATTCAAAATGCAGACTAATGTCAAAATAGTTACATCACCGACAATAGTCAACCAGAAGCACGATCAACATTCGATAGAGGTGCCTGTGTTAAACTCGATCAGTTAATAGCGCATGGCATCAGTTTTAGACCGACTGCTCGGTTTGTTTTCGCTTGATCTTGGCATTGACCTTGGCACCGCAAACACTCTCGTGGCTGTACGAAATAAAGGCATCGTCATCAATGAACCTTCGTGGGTTGCCATTGATCGTAAATCGCGCCAAGTGCTCGCGGTCGGTGCTGAAGCCAAAGAGATGGTTGGGCGCACACCCGCCAAAATCATCGCCATTCGTCCACTGCGCGACGGCGTGATCTCCGACTTCGAGATTACGGAGGCGATGCTCGACAACTTTATCAAAAAAGCACACCAACGCGCACTCTTTAACGTGCCGCGTCCGCGCGTCGTCGTCGGCATCCCCTCAGGCGTGACTGAGGTCGAAAAGCGCGCCGTGTATGACGCCGCCCGTTCGGCGGGCGCGCGCGAGGTATTTTTGATTGAGGAGCCAATGGCAGCCGCAGTCGGCGCGGGCTTGCCGGTCACTGAGGCGCATGGCAGCCTGATCGTAGACATCGGCGGCGGCACGACTGAGGTAGCTGTGTTTTCACTGGGCGGCATCGTCGTCTCGCGCTCCATTCGCGTGGCGGGTGA
>CAZVQE010000432.1:0-1818 GCA_964628875.1 uncultured Anaerolineae bacterium | reverse complement strand
ACATGCGCATCTCTTGCGACCACCACACCTCAAACCGTGCGAGAGCAATCAGCCACGTTGCCACCACACCGACGCGCGCGTTCATCAGACGTGTGCCAATCGGATACGCCATTGCCATGAGCAACACGCCATAGCACAGCGACAAAAAGCGCATAGCAAACGGCGTCTCACCCGCGACGCGCATCCATAGCCACAACGTCCAAAAATACAGCGGCGGATGCACATCGGATGCCGTCCACAGCGTCGTGTCTATGAGCGACTTGCGCGTGCCAAACACCGCCAGTGCTTCGTCCCACCACAGGTCGTTGTCATTGAGCAGCCAGATGCGCAAGACGTAGCCAACGACGATGGCAACTAGCGCCCAAAAGCGTGGCTTGCGAATGAGGCTCATGTCAGATACACCTCGCCGCGTTGTTGGGTTGCGCCGCTGTCGAGCTTGCGTCCCTCACGCGTGAGATAGGCGTCATGCCGCACGCCCCATTTATTGAGCTTGTATTGAATGGAGGTGTTGAGCACGCCGACGCCATACACGACGCTGCGCTTAAAGCTGATCGAGGATGACTCTTCTTCGTAGAGGGTGGGGCACGATATCTCGCCGATGCGAAAGTCAAAGTAAGACGCTTGCGCGATCATCTGATTGTCAAATACAAAGTCATCTGAGTTTTCATTCAACGGCAACTGTTGCAGCACCTCACGCGAAAACGCGCGATAGCCTGTGTGAAACTCAGACAGCTTGATGCCAAGCAAGAGGTTTTCGATTGCGGTTAGCGCGCGGTTTGGCACATAGCGCCAGAGGGGCATGCCGCCGCGCAGGGTTTGATTGCCGAGGATGCGCGACGCCAGCACCACGTCATACTCACCAGAGCCGATCATCCACGCCATCGCGCCGCACAGCCTCGGCGAATACTGACAGTCAGGATGAATCATGACGACAATGTCGGCGCCGCGTTCGAGCGCGAGCGCGTAGCATGTTTTTTGATTGCCGCCGTAGCCGAGATTTTGGTTGTGACGCACGACCGCGCCGATACGCAGCTCGCGCGCGACCGCGACGGTGTTGTCGCGGCTGTGGTCGTCCACGAGAATGACATCATCCACGATGTCATGTGGCAGTTGGTCGTAGGCGCGTTTGAGCGTCTTGGCTGCGTTGTAGGCGGGCATGACCACGGCGAGTTTTTTATTTTGAATCATGCGCGCGGCAATGATAATCGCTGACAAAAAAAGAAGGTCGCTTGCGCAGCGACCTTCTTAATAACACACAGCCTTGATGTGTTTATGGATACAACATTGAGAGATAGGGCAATTCGACCAAGAGCAAGACTGCGAGATAGATCGCGCCAAAGATCAAGCCAAGCACCCAGAAACTCTTTTTGTCCACGTAGTTGCTGCCAAAGTAAATCGGTGATGGTCCTGTGCCATACGGTGTGATGATGCCCATCAAGCCGAGTGAATATAGCAACATGAATGACAGCACAGGGATATTCATTCCCGGCACAGCCACGCCCGCCGCCAAGATCACCGGCATCATGGCTGCCACGTGTGCCGTGACGCTGGCAAATAGATAGTGCGAGATAAAGAACACAAGCACGAGCAAAATCAATACGGTCGTGGGTGACTGACCTGCAAACAGTTTGGCGGCGCCTTCGCCGATCCACTGCGTAAAGCCAACTGACTGCAAGCCGCTGGCAAGCGCGACCAGTGTCGCAAACCACACGAGCACGTTCCAAGCTTGTTTGTTGGCGAGTACGTCCTCCCAGTGGATGATCTTGAGAATGAGCATGAGGCTGATGACTAGTAGCGCCACCAATGTGCCGTTGACGA
>CAZVQE010000431.1:0-1823 GCA_964628875.1 uncultured Anaerolineae bacterium | reverse complement strand
CACATATGCCGTCAGCGAAGCCAAATCATCAAAATCGGGTGATCCGGGCAACGCCCCAAAACCTAATCTGCTATATGCTAGTTGCGCAAGCGTCGGAGCGCCTCCGGGTGGAGCCATTTGTTTGGTCTCCAACTCTTTTTGTGCTGCGGTAGTCATTTATGCCCTCCTGTGTTTGTTCCACTACTGTGTGGGGTGCAGGAGATAGTAAAGGGTTTTTTGCGAAATGGCACATCAAAAATCTCAACTTTTGACGTTTTTGTCTCAACTTTTGCAGAAATTGCAGAGATCTAGCCCTCGGCCATTAGCTCGCCACGTCACATTTTTTGCATGCAAATTTGTTTTGTGCAATAGTTACAACGGCGCCGATCCGTTTTTATGCGACTTCTTTGGTTTTTTTAGCAGGCACGCTTTCCGCGACAGCAAATAAAATCTCCGCCAACTCAGGCATTTGCGCTACCTCATCAGGCTCAATGCGGTAATAATCTTTTGCGTCCGGATACGGCTTGCCCGTTTTGCCACGCTGAGCCAGCGGCGCGCTCGCCGGCAAAATCTTGACCAACAAGGCGTCATCGCAAATAAAGCCCACGACCTTGCCATCCACATATAGAGCATACTCACCAAACATCGGGCGCGTAGTAAACCGATCTGGATGTGCGAGATCATCCAAAATATGCCGCATAACTATTTTGCTGGTGGACATAGCTATATTTTTAAGCAGTCGCTTTTAGCGCGCGAATATGCTCTGGCGTCGTGCCGCAACATCCGCCAATAATGCCCGCGCCCAGCGCGCGCCATTCCACCGCTGCCTGAGCATATGCGACGGGCGACACCGCATCGGTCAGCGTCCAACCGACTTCATCATTGACATGCCCCACATTGCCATATGCGCCAAATGGAACGCGCAAATCAGCCACCGCTGCACACAGCTCTGCGAGCGCGCCCGACACTTGTGCCACGGGGATGCAATTCACCAAGACCGCCTGCGGCGCAAACGACGCAATCGCGCGCACCGCATCGCGCAGGCTCTCGCCACTCAGTAGGTGATGATCCGCGCCGAGCGTAAAGCTGATCCATATCGGTTTGCCTGTGAGATGCGCGGCATGTGCGGCTGCCGTCGCCTCGCGGATCGTGTTCATCGTTTCGATGAGAATGAGGTCACAGCCCGCATCAGCCAGATTGCGCGCCAAGACGCTATGCTCGGCGAGTAGTGTGTCTGCGTCCGGCGCCAACTCAGGCGTATAACAATCTTCGACTGGTGCGATGCTGCCTGCGACCAGCGCCTCTTGCGCAGGGTGCACCTGCGCGATAGCATCGCGTGCCAATTGCGCCGCCAACAGCGTCAGTTCACGCGCGCGATGTTGCAGATTGGCTTTGGCGAGCGCGCGCACGTTGGTGCGAAAAGTATTGGTCGTGACGATCTGTGCGCCAGCCGCGATGTAATCTGCATGGATTTGTCGCACGGCATCGGGCGCGCTGATGAGCGCATGCGCCGACCAAAGTGGCAGCGTTGTGTCAATGCCGCGTCGCGTGAGTTCAGTTCCCATTGCGCCATCGAGCAGCGTGACATTATTTTGCATGCGCCTATTTTATGAGAATCGCGCAGTGAGCAGGGTTTGATGGTCAAAAAAAGAACGGCGGATATTGATGACAACATCCGCCGTTGATCAAAGTCGCACAAAGTCACGGTTGCATGATTTGCGCAATCGGCGCCGTCTCAATTTGTGTATGCTTGATTGCCAGCGCAGGGTCAAACGCCAAAATCGTCATCGTGCCGTAAATAAACGCGACCACGCCCAGCACGGCAAACGCGGTTGCCAGCGCGC
>CAZVQE010000430.1:0-1834 GCA_964628875.1 uncultured Anaerolineae bacterium | reverse complement strand
AATCACGACATTGCGTCGCGTGCCATCGTGACGCACACGCACATCCAACGGTGGCATCGTCGGCGCGCGCAATTGCAACATATCTTCATGTAGCGTTGGTTCGATCAATGCCAATTTTGGCAGCTCGCGCTGCGTCAAAAATACGCCGCTGTCATCCACAAACATCATCAGCCGATCATCGGCAATACCGCGCGCATCCAGCATCGCAGTTTGCAATGCATGACCTTTGCACGACTTAATCGGATAACAAAACAAGCCTGAGACTTTGATCATGCTGTCAGTATAGCCATGCATTTTTGAGAATGGCATTCGCAGCGCACACAAGCGCAAAGAAAATTTAAGGTTGCAAACAACAAATTTAAGGCTGCATTCAACAAAAATTTTTTCAACCGTGATATATGTCGCATCTATAAATTTATAGACGCAGGTTCGGGATAAACAAAGAAAAGCGTGATTGTCATTCTGAGCGAAGCGCAGCGAAGTGAAGAATCCCTGATGACGTGTATATAGACGTTCTAGAGATTCTTCGTCGCGCGCTGCGCTCCTCAGAATGACAAATTCACTTCTATTCCGAATTTACGTTTATTGGTTGAAAGATAAAAAATAAAACGGCATTCTGAGTGTGCAACATTTGTATATCAGTGTGTCACGCACAGAAGAAAATCATGGACGATCATTTACCTTATCGGCTTCCACAAGGAAGCAGCCCTCGCCCTGCTCTATGGGCGAATGTTCCGGATGAACAATGGAATGATTGGCGCTGGCAATTGGCGCATCGGCTCAACACCTACGAAGAGCTATCACAAATCATCAATCTGACAGAGGACGAGATCATCGGTCTGCAAGCGCCAAATAAATTTCGCGTAGATATCACGCCATACTTTGCGTCACTCATTGACCGCGATGACCCGATGTGTCCCGTGCGCCAACAAGTGGTCCCGCACAAACGCGAGCTAGAGGGAGTTGAGGCGGTCATGGAAGACTCGCTCAACGAAGATGAACATTCGCCCGTGCCGGGTTTAGTTCACCGCTATCCTGACCGCGTGCTGATGCTGGTGACTACGCAATGCGCCAGCTATTGCCGCTACTGCACGCGTAGTCGCATCGTCGGTGACTCAGCCGCAAACTTTAACAAAACGCACTTTGATCAGCAGATCGAGTATCTCAAAAGCGCGACGCAGGTGCGCGATGTGCTGCTCAGCGGCGGAGACCCATTGACCCTCGCGCCCGCGACGCTCGAGATGCTGCTGCGCCGTCTGCGCGAGATTGAGCACATCGAGATCATCCGCATCGGCAGTCGCGTACCCGTGTTTATGCCGCAGCGCGTGACAGATGAATTGGTCAATATGTTGCGACAGTTTCATCCGTTGTGGATGAATATCCATGTCAATCATCCAAAAGAGATCACGCCTGAGTTGCAGCGCGCGTGCGCCAAGCTCGCTGACGCGGGCGTTCCGCTGGGCAACCAAACGGTGCTGATGGCGGGCGTCAACGATCACCCGGACACCATGCGCAAGCTTGTGCATGATCTCGTCAAAATGCGCGTGCGCCCGTATTACTTGTATCAATGCGACCTCGTGCAAGGCAGTATGCACTTTCGCACGCCAATCTCGGTCGGGCTGGAGATCATTGAGAATCTACGCGGTCACACCAGCGGCTATGCCGTGCCACAGTATTGCGTAGACCTGCCGGGCGGCGGCGGCAAGGTGCCACTCATGCCAAACTATTTGGTGTCAATGTCGCATGAGCGCGCCGTGTTTCGCAACTTTGAGGGCTATCTCAGCACATACACACAGCCGACTGATTATCAAAAGCCTGAGCGCACAAGATGGAC
>CAZVQE010000429.1:0-1847 GCA_964628875.1 uncultured Anaerolineae bacterium | reverse complement strand
GTCGGCGCGAGCAGCACGTCATAGTTGGCGAATAACGCCGCAACCTGACGACGAATCTCCTCACGTTTTTGTTGGGCGCAGACGACCTCACTCCCGCGCACCTCCAACGACGCACGCAAGCCTTGCTTTTGATTTGCATCGCGCAGTAGATCGAGCCGATCACTCTCGATAAATTCTTTTTGCGCGGCAGCCATCTCGGCGTTGAGCAGTGTGCTCGCCACCGTAGAGTAATCATCAATCGGCAGCTCAGGCGCAGCGCCAAATCGCGCGCCCGCCTTGCGCAACGCAGATCGCAGGACACGCACGGCAGACTCAAACAGCGCGCGCGCATCATCTGCATCACTAAAGTCGCTCGGCAAAATACCAATTCGCAACACACGACTCGACCTGCGCTGAAAATGAAATTCACCCGTCACCGTCGCATCATGCGCGTCACGCCCCGCGATGGCGCTGAGAATGAGACCGCAATCCTCCGCCGTGCGCGCCATTGGTCCGACTTTGTCGAGCGTCCACGCTAACTCCATCGCGCCATAGCGGCTGACTAACCCGTAGCTCGGTCGCAAGCCCGTGACGCCGCAAAATGTGGACGGCGTCACGATGCTGCCCCACGTCTCTGAGCCGAGCGCAAACGGCACAAGCCCCGCTGCGACGGCGCTGCCGCTGCCCGACGATGAGCCGCCCGACCAGCGCGTGACGTCCCACGGATTGAGCCCGGGACCATTTGCCGACGCATCCGCAAACTCATAGCCGCCGCCGCCAGCGATCTCGACCATCGCCAATTTGCCGAGCAATGGCGCGCCCGCCTCGCGCAATTTTGTGATGACGGTGGCGTCATGGTCAAACATCTGATCGGCGTGCGCGGGCGAGCCCCAACGCGTAGGGATGCCCTTGGTTGCCAGCAAGTCTTTTGCGCCAAATGGCACGCCGAGCAGTGGCGATTTATTTGAGCCTTTGGCGAGTGCGCGGTCGGCGGCACGCGCTTGGGTCAATGCGGTCTCGCGCGTAAGCTGCGCCAGCGCGTTGTAGCGCGGCGCGCGCTGTTCGAGTCGGTCGAGAAAATACGAGGTCAGCTCTACGGATGAAACTTTGCGCGCGCGCAGCATGCGGCTGAGATCACGCGCTGAGGCAAATGCTAGGTCGGTCATGTGATGAGGTCTCCTTCAAGATGCACGAGACGGTTTTGATAGACGATGACGCGGCGATCATGCGCGTCAAAGTCAATGTGCGCGATGGCACAGTTATTCATCGGAAACCAATAGGCAGATTCATTCATTTTTTGCATGCCGAGTAGCACACCCATAAAGCGCGTAAAAAACGCGCCGTGACTGACGACAGCAACGCGCGCATCGGTGTTGCCATGTCGCTCGATGAGCTGCGCCAAAAAGCGTTGTGCGCGTTGCAATGAATGCTCATATAACTCAAATGAGCGTCCGCGCCACCAGCCTTGCTCGTCGAGTGAATCGGGCACGCGCAGGTCAGGAAAATGCTGTGCAAAGTAACTGCGTGGCTTGCCGCCGCGCCCGTGCGGGATGCCATTCTCGTCATCAAGATAGATGCCGCCAAACTCATGCAGCTCCTCCCACGCTACCAGTGGCACGCCGATGGCGCGACTGATGGCGTCGCCGGTCTGCACCGCGCGCAACATCAGACTGCAATACAAATGCGTGATGCCAAAGCCATTGCGGTTTTGCATGTCACGCACGTGACTGGTGTTTGATTGATAGGGTTGCGCGAGATACGCGCCAGTGATCGCCGCTTGACGTTTGCCGATATCAGTGATGGCAGGATCGTCGGAGCGCCCATTGGATGAGGCGGTGGCGTCCCAGATAGCGTTGTTGCCCGATTGC
>CAZVQE010000428.1:0-1857 GCA_964628875.1 uncultured Anaerolineae bacterium | reverse complement strand
TATGGCGGCACGCTCACGCAGATGACGCGCACGCTGCAGACGATCTCGCGCGGCGACGCCAGCACCGCGCTTGGCTTGGCGATGCATCTGTATGTCATGGGTCAGCTCAGCGAGCAGCGTATCTGGGCTGAGGACAAATTTGCCCGACTCTGCCGCGAGTCTGTCGCCGATGGCACGCTGGTGGACAATGTGTTTAGCGAGCCAGATATGGGCAGCCCATCGCGCGGCGGTTTGCCAGCGACGACGGCGCGCCGCGTCGAGGGCGGCTATCGGGTGAATGGGCGCAAGAGCTGGGTCACATTTGCGCCGACACTCGGCTATTTCATCATCAGCGCCGCGCTCGATGAGCCAGCCGCGCGCGTGGGAATTTTATGCGTGCATCACACCGCGCAAGGCATCGAGCTACTCAACAACTGGGGCGATGGGCTAAGCCTGCGCGCGAGCGGTAGCTGCGATGTGGTTTTTCATGATGTGTTTGTGCCTGACTTTTGGCTGGTCGAGACGCGCGACCCCGCCCAAGCCAACAATCGCGGCTCGTTGCCGGCGGTGTGGAGCACCTGCGGGTTTGCGGCGGTGTATCTTGGTATCGGCGAGGCAGCCCTGCGTGCAATGTCGCGCTACGCCAAGCAACGCGTGCCGACTGCGCTCGGCAAACCGATTGCGGAGCTGCCGCACATCCAACGCGCGCTCGGACAGATGAGCCTGCTGCTGCGCTCAGCCAATGCGCTGCTCTACGCCGCCACAGACAAATGGGAGACACAACCCGATCAACGCGCGACGATGGCGGCGGATCTCGCCGCGCTCAAGTTTAGTTGCACCAACGCCAGCGTGCAAGCCACCGATATCGCTGTGCGCGCGGCAGGCGCCAATGGCTTGGAGCGCAAATTGCCACTCGAGCGGTTGCTGCGTGACGCGCGTGCGGGGCTGATGCACCCGCCACAAGACGAAGCCGCGCTTGAGTTGCTCGGGCGCGCAGCGTTGGCTGAGGTCTAAATGTGCAGAAATATCAAACCGCTATTTAACTTCGAGCCGCCCGCGACCGACGATGAGATTCGTGCGGCGGCGTTGCAATTTGCGCGCAAGGTCAGCGGCATGTCAAAGCCCGCCAAAAATAACGAGGTCGCATTTGCGGCGGCGGTGGATGAGCTGAGCGCCGCCACGCGCAAATTTCTCGATGCGCTGGAGAGCCATTCGCCCAAGCGTGACCGCGAGGTCGAAGCCGCCAAAGCACGTCAGAGATCGGCACAGCGGTTTGGCAACTCACCTCGGTAGGCTCACTTCGACTAGCTCAGTGAGCGCTGAGCGTCTGCGCGTAGATTTTGGCGAATGGCACGCCGAGCGCGGTTTGCCATTCGCCGGCTGCCCAGCGCATGCCGCGCCGCATCATCGTCAGCACAGGCGGCAGCGCCACGATGTCGGCGTGATGCCCGAGCGAGCAATAAAACACGCGCCCCGCGCCATACGTCTTGGTCCATGTCACCGGCATCAGCGTATCGGTGTAATCCTCAAACGTCGTCGTCGCCAGCACGCGGATGGCGGGATCAACGTGCATGTAGTATTTTTCGGTGCGCACGTCAAAGTCGCGTAATCCGTCGGTGATCGGGTTTTGCTCGCTGATATTGACGGTGTAGTGCCGTCCATCATTGCCCGGATGCGCCACCCATTGCCCGCCGGTCATAAACTGATATTCGGTCTCGTTGCGAAAGGCGTCACACATGCCACCGTGACAGCCCGCCAGCCCGACGCCGCTACGAACTGCAGACAGCAGCGGCGCTAGCTGTTCTTGTTTGATCGCGCTCATCGTCACGATTGGCACGATCAGATTCAACGCACGCAAGCGCGCCTCATCGCAAAACG
>CAZVQE010000427.1:0-1890 GCA_964628875.1 uncultured Anaerolineae bacterium | reverse complement strand
AATGTGACAAAGACACGCGCTTTATAGCATCAGCAACAGCTACTTGGCGCACCAACGCAATACGGGCTAACGTCGCAAGCAGCAAAATTGCAATAGAGAAGACGCCCAAAGCCAACCCTTTTGCATAGTCATTTCCTGAATAAGACGAAACGCCGTTAGCTATTTGCGCGATAACCCCTACAAAGCCGTAAAACAAATCTGCGGTGTTGCTGTTGTCTACATTCAACGCGGCAAGAAATCCGAGAACCCACAAAGATTTATATCGTGTGAGGATTCTCCATGATGATGAGAGAATTTTGCTCGTACCCATCTCGCGTCAATTGTCATTTTGAGAGTTGTGAACTCTCAAAATGACAGGCTCCTTTTATCTGCTACCCCTCCATCGTGCTGAGATCGCCCTCAGGCTGACCCAGCGCGCGCGCCTTGAGCACGCGGCGCATGATCTTGCCACTGCGCGTCTTGGGTAGCACTGGCACAATCTTGACCGATTCAGGCTTCGCAATTGGACCCATGACCTTGCCAACGTGCGCGCGAATTTCCTCAGCCAGCGCGTCACTGCCGACGATGCCCGCGCGTAGGATAACAAATGAATGAATGGCATTGCCGCGCACAGGATGCGGCAAACCAATCACCGCCGCCTCAGCCACCGATGGATGACTCACCAGCGCGCTCTCGACCTCCGCTGTGCCAAGCCGATAGCCGCTGACTTTGATGACATCGTCTGTGCGACCGATGACCCACAGATAGCCGTCCTTGTCAAACTTCGCGGCGTCGCCTGTCAGATACCAACCTTGCTTTTTGTAGGTGCTGAAATACTGATCGGCGTAGCGCTCCGGATCGCGGAAGATCGTGCGCAACATGCCGGGCCACGGGCGCTTGATGACGAGCGCGCCCTCGGTCTCAGGCGGCACGCTCTTGCCTTCGTCGTCCACGATGTCAATCTCGACACCCGGCATGGGTTTGGCGCATGAGCCGGGTTTCATTGGCATGGTTGGCAAATTGCTCACCATCGGGCGCGAGGTCTCAGTCTGCCACCAGTTATCAATCACTGCAGCTTTGCCGCCGCCGATCACGTTATAAAACCAATTCCACGCCTCAGGATTGAGCGGCTCGCCCGCGCACGCCATGATGCGCATACTGCTCATATCATGCTTGTTGGACCATTCATCGCCAAATCGCATCAACCCGCGCACACCGGTCGGCGAAGTAAAAAATAACGTCACGCCATGTCGCTCGATGATGTCCCACCAACGACCCGCATTTGGCACAGCCGGCGCGCCCTCATACATGATGGTCGTGATGCCGTGCATGAGCGGCCCATACAGCACGATACTGTGACCGACGATCCAGCCCGCGTCACTCGTGCAAAACAGCGAATCGCCCTCTTTGATATCGAGCACCCATTTGAGCGTGTGATACACGTCCACCATATAGCCGCCGACGGTGTGCACCACGCCTTTGGGGCGACCTGTGCTGCCGCTCGTGTAAATGATGAAGAACGGATCTTCGCTGTCGAGCTGAGTTGTTTCGCACGCCGCCGACGCATTCACCATCGCCTCGTGCCACCACACGTAGTTGCGAATGGCATCGCCCTCAGGCGCGAGCGGCTTGCTGTCGAGATGTGCCGTGCGACGCACAACCACCACCGCGCTCACAGTCGGACAGCGCGCAACGGCTTCATCAGCGATGGCTTTGAGTTCGACGATTTTGTTATTCAAAAAGCTGCCATCAGCAGTGACTAGCACTTTGGCTTCGCTGTCCTCGAGGCGACTCTGCAACGCCTCGACCGATAGCCCGCCATACACGACGTTATGCACCGCGCCGATGCGCGCGCACGCCAGCATGGCAATGGCTTGCTCGGGGCAACGCCCCATATACACGCCGACGCGG
>CAZVQE010000426.1:0-1892 GCA_964628875.1 uncultured Anaerolineae bacterium | reverse complement strand
CGCAAAAAATTCGGGGTCGTCCGGATGTGCGACGATCACTAGGATATTCATAGCGCGCGGATTATAAAGTGGCATGTTATACTCGCGCGCATGGATTTGTTTGTGTTGCAGCACTCGATGATGATGCCCGGCGATATTAGGCGCGCGGGCTGATGAGACTTGCACACACAAAGCACATCAGTTTGTTGGTTAAATCTACCGCCTGCGCAATCAGGCGGTTTTTTGTTGTTTATTTGGGATGCGGATTTTGTAGATTTTCAGGATTGGTATCCTGCTCATCTCGTAAATCCGCGTCCTATTAAAAGGTGAAATCATGGAAAATATTTTGGTTTGTCTGGCTTGGCCCTACGCCAATGGCCCGTTACATGTCGGTCACATCGCAGGCGCATATCTGCCGGCGGATATCTTTGCACGTTATCAACGCCTGAAGGGCAATCGCGTCGTCGTTGTCAGCGGTAGCGATTCACACGGCACGCCCATCGTCGTGACCGCCGAAAAAGAAGGCATCACGCCGCGCGAGGTCTTTGAGCGATATCACCAATACTTTTTGCAGACGTGGCAAAAGATTGGGATCAGCTATGACCTCTACACGCACACCGACACCGAAAATCATCACGCCATTGCGCAGCAGATGTTTACACGCTTGAATGAAAACGGCTATCTGTTTAAGCAAAATCAAAAACAGATTTTCTCGACCGCACAGCAAAAATTTTTGCCCGACCGCCTCGTCGAAGGCACGTGTCCGATTTGTGGCTACGACAAGGCGCGCGGTGATCAGTGCGACCGATGCGGCAACCTACTTGATGCGATCCAACTGATTCATCCGCGCAACCGCAACGTCGCCAACGACACGCTCGAGGTGCGCGAGAGCGAGCACTATATGTGGAATCTGCCGGCGCACGGCGAAGACATCCTCGAGTATCTAAGCGACAAGGACAGTTATTGGCGTCCACAAGTGCTTGGCTTCGCGCGCAATTTTGCCAAAGAGCTCGCGCCGCGTGCATTCACGCGCGACTTGGCGTGGGGCATACCGATTCCCGTGCCACACAGCGAAGGCAAATGTATCTACGTGTGGTGGGAGGCAGTGCTGGGCTATCTGACTGCCACGATTGAGTGGGCGCGGGTGAATGGCGCTCCTGACGCATGGAAAGATTTTTGGTACAGCCGTGATGCGGTAAAGATTTACAACTTCATCGGCAAAGACAACATTTTGTTTCACACGGTGCTTTGGCAAGGACTGCTATTTGGCATGCAGCATCTGGTTGGCGGCGACGCGCCGCGCGCGGGCGATCATCAGACATTTAATTTGCCGTATGACGTGCCTGCCAATCAGTATTTGAATTTTGGCGGCGAAAAATTTAGCAAGAGCCTTGGCGTGAGTCTCGACCCTGTTGCGCTGGCCGACAAATACGGCGCAGACGCCGTGCGCTTTTATCTCACGCAGATCATGCCTGAGGCACGTGACAGTGAATGGAGCTTCGACGATTTTGCGGCGCGCAACAACGGCGAGCTGCTCGCAAAATGGGGCAACCTTGCACAGCGCACACTGAGCCAAATTTGGAAAAACTTTGAGGGCAAGATTCCGCATCCGGGTGAATTGAGCGACGCCGACCGCGAGTTGATCGCAGCGAGTGAAGCCGCATTTGATGAGGTTGGTGCCGCGCTGGATGCGGTTCGATTGCGTGAGGCGCTCGGTCTGGCGCTCGAGCTTGCCACCAAAGCCAACGTGTATCTCGATCAACAAGCGCCGTGGAAGACGATCAAAACCGACCGCGCGCGTGCCGCCACACAGCTTTACGTTGCTGCGCGCGTGATTGATTCGCTCAGCGTGTTGCTATCACCATTTGTGCCAAACACGTGCGAGGCGGTGCGCAAACAGCTCGGCTACACCT
>CAZVQE010000425.1:0-1898 GCA_964628875.1 uncultured Anaerolineae bacterium | reverse complement strand
ACCGCCAAACACAAAGAGGTGCGCGCCGAGCTGGTGCGCCAACAACAGCGCATCGCTGAGCAAGGCAATATCGTCATGGCTGGGCGCGACATTGGCACGGTCGTGTTGCCACAGGCTGAGCTAAAAATCTATCTCACCGCGTCGGTCGAGGAGCGCGCGCGACGACGTATGCACGAGATCATCGAACATGGCGAACACGCGAAATTTGAAGATGTGTTGGCTGCCATGCGTGAGCGCGACCGCATAGACACGACGCGCGAAGAGTCGCCACTGCGTATTGCAGATGACGCCGTAGTCGTGGATTCGACAGGTTGGGCGCGTGAGCAAACGATGACGCGACTGATTGAGATTGTGCATCAGCGACAGCGTGAATTGGCAAATTAATCTTCAATCATGACCTCACGTCTCGTCGAAATCATTACGTCGCCCAGCCACGCTGTCCGCAATCAATCGCTCGATGCCATTTGTCAATCGCTTAGCTTCGATGAGTTGCAAAGCGAATGCGCGGCGCTAGAGCAATTCCGCAAGCAATCGTCAAACTTGTATGAGCGTGTGCGCGCGCTGTTTTTTCTGTATGCCATTCACGCGTTTCACCTGCCGCACAAAGCCACAAGCGCGACGAGCGCCATTCAGCACACGCTCTCGTACGACGGCTACCGCCTTGCGTTGAATCGAAACTTTGAAGGCGCAATCTCGATTTTTTTGCAGCAGCAGGCGCGCGCCTACTCAACCTCAGTCAGCAGCGCGCTCGCGCAAACGTATCGTGATCTGGCGTTTGCGACGCTCGCCGACCAGGTCAAACACAGCGTGCGGCATTCGCACGGCAACACGTGGATGTTTAACACACGCGATCTGAGTGAATTGAAACTGCGGCTGCATCCTGATCTCATGCGTGGCGCGACATTACGCGAGCAAACGCCCGTGCGTATGGACGTATCGCACAGCGGCTGGAGCGACATCTTTTTTCTTGGAATGGATTTTCCAGAAGGCGCGCGTGTCATCAATATCTCGATTGATCTCGGTGTGCACGGGCGTGACGCTCAGCCGCAACCACCGGTCGAAGTCACGTTGCGCGTCATTGATGAACCCATTCTCAAACTCAGCAGCGCCGACCTGCACGCGAGCGCCACGCTAACACACGTCAGCGATGCGTTTGATTTTGCGCGCGACTATCTTGGCTTGCTCAAGGCAGGCGTGATCGCGTCGGGTCTGATTCCAAGCAGCTTTGAAGGCAAAGACATCTCGATGAGCGATCTACTCGGGGCGCTCGTCGGCGAAGGCAAAGGGCTAGAGATCACGACGCATGTGCGCGACATTCCAAAAGGCTCGCGGTTGGCGGTGTCCACCAGCTTGCTGTGCGGCATCATCGCCGCGTGTATGCGCGCGACTCAGCAGACACATGCGCTGACGGGTGAATTGAGCGACGACGAACGACGGCTGATCGCCTCACGCGCGATCTTGGGCGAATGGCTGGGTGGCTCCGGCGGCGGTTGGCAAGATTCGGGCGGCATGTGGCCCGCTGCAAAATTGATCACAGGCGTGGCGGCGCGCGCAGGCGACCCCGAGTTTGGCGTGAGTCGCGGTTGCCTATTGCCACAGCACACACTGATTACATTACAACGCGACGGCATCAATATCGCGCAACAGCTTCAAGATAGCTTGATCCTCGTACATGGCGGCATGGCGCAAAACGTCGGGCCCATTCTTGAGATGGTCACCGAAAAATATCTACTGCGCAGTGAACCCGAATGGTCGGCGCGCCAAGAAGCCATGCGCATCTTTGATCAGATCGTGCATACGCTACAGCACGAGACGCATGTCGCACAATCACTCGGCGCGCTGACCACACAAAACTTTTTTGGTCCGATTCAAACGATTATTCCTGCCGCAAACAACGC
>CAZVQE010000424.1:0-1900 GCA_964628875.1 uncultured Anaerolineae bacterium | reverse complement strand
ACCGCGAGACCGAAGCCATGCGCGATGGCAGCGATGCGATTGCCGACTGGCCCCTGCTCAACGCGATGGTCAACGCCGTCAACGGTGCGACATGGGTCAGTATCCATCATGGTGGCGGCGTTGGCATCGGCTACAGCATCCATGCCGGTCAGGTCATCGTTGCTGATGGCACCCCCGAAGCTGCCAAACGTCTCGAACGCGTGCTGACCAGTGACCCGGGCATGGGCGTTGTGCGGCACGTAGACGCAGGTTACGATGAGGCAATCACCTTTGCCAAGCAAAATGGTGTGAAAGCACCGATGATGGCATAGTGTTTGTCATTTCGAGCGGAGCGAGAAATCTGCGCATAAATTGATTCGTAGATTTCTCCTCTCTTTGGTTGTTGAAATGACAGATCATCTGACCTCTAGCTCCCAACCCCCACATGCAAATTGACCTACTCATCCACTCCGCGACACAGATCGCAACATGTGCAGTTGGCGCGCTAGCCAAACGCGGCGACGCTATGCGCGAGGTCGGTCAGATTGAGTGCGGCGCAGTCGCCATTAACAGCGGCAAGATCATCGCAGTCGGCAACAGCGATGATCTACGCGCGCACTACAACGCAGCGACAGAGATTGACGCACGCGGCAAAATCATTTGCCCGGGCTTTGTGGACCCGCACACGCATGCAGTGTATGCGGGCGACCGGGTGGGTGAATGGGAGATGAAGCTGCGCGGCGCGAGCTATCTGGAGATTTTGGCGGCGGGTGGCGGCATACTCAGCACCATGCGCGCGACTCGTGCCGCGAGTGTAGACGATCTCGTCACGCAGTCGGGCAAGCGTCTGCGCGAGATGTTGCAACTTGGCACGACCACCGCCGAGATCAAAACAGGCTACGGTCTCGATCTTGTTAATGAGATCAAGATGTTGGATGCGATAGGCGCCTTGCAAGCCGCGCAACCAATGACACTCGTGCCAACTTTGCTCGCCGCACATGCCATTCCACCCGAATACAAAGACCGTGCCGACGACTATGTAGATTTGATTGTGAATGAAATCATTCCGCGTGCCACTCGCCCTCATTTTGTAGATGTCTACTGCGAAAAGTCAGCCTATAGCGTGGCGCAATCGCAACGGGTGTTGAGTGCGGGTGCACAGCACGGCATGCGCGTCAAAGCGCACGTGGATCAATTTAATGAGCTGGGCGGCGTGCAAATGGCGCTCGCGCTTGGCGCAACCTCCGTAGATCATCTCGATGTGACTGGCGCAGGTTCCATTCGCCAGATCGCGGCGAGTGATGCCGTCGCGGTCGTCATCCCTGCCGCCACTTTTCATTTGGGCGCGTCGCACTATGCCAATGCACGCGCGATGGTTGATGCAGGCTGCGCCGTGGCGCTATGCACCGACATCAATCCGGGCTCTGCGCCATGCGTCTCGATGCCATTTGTGATGGCGCTGGCGTGCCGATATATGCGTCTCACACCGGCCGAGGCGCTTAATGCCAGCACGATCAACGCAGCGCACGCTATCAATCTTGGCGCGCAGGTTGGCTCTATCGAGGTCGGCAAACGCGCCGATCTGCTCGTCATTGATGCGCCGGACTATCGGCACCTGATGTATGCGTTTGGCGGCAATCCGGTTGAGCATGTGATCAAGAATGGGCGAATCATCCAAGCGACGCTTTGAGCGAAATGACCAGAGCTTCTTCGCTCCCGTTGGTCGCTCAGAATGACAAACTGGCACCTAATGCAAACCCAAAATAAGATATGAAAGAAATCATCATTGATGGCGCGAGCCTGACCTTTGATCAAGTGGCGGCAGTGGCGCACGGCGCGCCCAACGCGCCGCGTATCGAGCTAAGCGCCGACGCCAAGACGCGCGTGACGCGAGCAGCGCAAGGTGTGCAAAAACTACTCG
>CAZVQE010000423.1:0-1900 GCA_964628875.1 uncultured Anaerolineae bacterium | reverse complement strand
CACAAGACAACGGTTTTAAGGTGCGTGGCAGCACCGGCGGCGCGATTGACCCCGCTGGGTTGCAACAAATCGAGGCGGGTATCCCACCCATTAGCGAGGTCAAAACACTCGACTATGACAAAGCCGCGAAGCAAGGCTTGATCGAAAAGTTTGATGCGAGCGAAGACTATCTGGCAAACCTAAAGAAGCTGATCAATGTGCGTGATATCAAAGCCGCAGGTCTCAATATCGTGATGGATGCGATGTGGGGCAATGGCGCGGGTTGGCTGCCGCGCATTTTGAAAGGCGGTAAGTCGGTGATTCACGAGATTCACAATACGCGCAACCCGTCATTCCCCGAGATGCGTCGCCCTGAGCCGATCCCGCCCAATGTGGATGTTGGCTTGGCGCAAGTGCGCGCGCTCGGTGCGGATGTGTGTTGTATCACCGATGGTGACGCGGATCGCTGCGGCTTTGGCGATGAAAAAGGACGCTTTGTTAATCAATTGCAGGTGTATGGTTTGCTGGCGTTGTATCTTTTGGAAGTGCGCAAGCAGCGCGGCGCAATCGTCAAAACACTCAGCACGACGAGCATGCTCGACAAACTCGGCAAACTCTATAACGTGCCGGTGTTTGAGACAGGCGTTGGCTTTAAGTACGTTGCGCCAAAAATGACTGAGACCGATGCCATGATCGGTGGCGAGGAGAGCGGTGGTTTTGCGTTTCGTGGCAACGTGCCGGAGCGCGATGGTATTTTGGCGAATTTGTATCTGCTGGATTTCATGGTCAAAACTGGCAAGTCGCCGAGCGGTTTGATCGAGATGCTCTTCGATAAGGTTGGCGCGCATTATTATGACCGTATTGATCAACGCATCAATCCTGAGCAACGCGAGGCGATCAAAGCCAAGCTCAAGACGATTACACCTGACAAATTAGGCGGCATGCGCGTTGCAGGCAAAAATCTAACCGATGGCTATAAGTTTATGCTTGAGGATGGGGGCTGGTTACTTATTCGCATGAGCGGCACCGAGCCTCTGATGCGTATCTATTGCGAGACGACAAAAAAGAAAATGGTTCAGCCATTGCTCGCCGACGGTCAGAAGCTGGCGACAATCTAAACTAAACGGGCGCAGATTTTAATGATTGACGAGATAGAGTTTTGCTTGATTTCAATATCTAGCAAAACAAAATCCCTAAATCTTTTGATCTGCGCCCAGTTTTTTTTGTGAGGATGCGACATGAAGGGTGAAAAACTCAAAAACAGTTTGTATGGAAAGGTTGAGTGGCTTTTACTTTTTGTGATTGCGCTTAATTTTGGATATCCCATTACGTTGAGCGTCGGTCGTTTAGGCTATCTGTTGTACTTAGGCATGTATGCGTTGATGTTTGTGGCGGGCGTGCTGGTTACCAGTATTGATCGCCGTCATCTGACGCGTACCGGATTTTCGGCTTTGTTGTGGATGATTATCTCGGTCATAGCAAACCTGTTGCCACAATATAAGTTTTTGCTCATTGTGCAATATTTAGCGCTGTTGCCGTGCTTGCTGCTAATTGTGTCTGCGCTGTTTCGTTTTATCTTTGAAGCCAAGATGGTTGATGGCAGGATTCTCATCACGGCAATTGCCATCTATGTGTTGTTGGGTTCGATGTTTACACCGCTCTACGGGATCATCGAGTTACTTTCGCCGCACAGTTTTATTGATAATGGATTGGGACAAGCAGTGGAGTGGCAACAGTTAATTTATTACAGCATGATCACACTAACGACTGTGGGCTATGGCGACATTATTCCACTCAATGCATGGGCGCGCTCACTAGCGTCGCTTGAAGGCGTCACAGGTGTGATCTATATCGCGGTCTTGATGGGGCGTTTGGTCGGCATCTACCGCCAAGAAAAGTGAAACAAAAAGAGTGAAATTGA
>CAZVQE010000422.1:0-1902 GCA_964628875.1 uncultured Anaerolineae bacterium | reverse complement strand
TTGTCATGGTTTTGTTTGAAAAGTTAAATGGAGTCTCAAGCGTTTTTGGTTTCTTGGCGCAATCTGTATCGCTGGAGCTTGCCAGTCTCAGTGCGCGGCAATACATCTCGAAATTCGATAGCGCGCGGATATTTATAGGGTGCAATGTTGCTCTTCACAAAGTCTTGTAGCTCTTTGACCATTGAGTCGTTTGCGGCAAAATTGGGTCGCAGCACCACAAAGGCTTTGACGATCATGCCGCGATCTTCGTCGGGTGCGCCGACCACCGCGCACTCCGCTACTGCGGTGTGTTTCATCAGGGCTTCTTCGACTTCGGGTCCGCCAATGTTGTAGCCCGCCGAAATAATCATGTCGTCGGTGCGCGCCTGATACCACAGATAGCCGTCTTCGTCCATCTTGTATGCGTCGCCGGTGAGATTCCAACCGTTTTGCACATACTTGAGCTGACGATCATCTGACATGTAGCGACAACCGGTTGGACCCTTGACTGCAAGCCGACCGATTACGCCCGCTGGCACTGGATTCCCCGCATCATCAAGCACGCACGCACGATAGCCACGTATGGCGCGCCCCGTTGCTCCGTCACGAACTTCATTCTCAGGCGCGCTCACAAACACATGCAGCATCTCGGTCGCGCCGAGTCCATCCAACATCTGTATGCCGGTGGCTTCGCGCCACTGGATGCGCGTGCTGAGCGGTAGCGCCTCACCCGCCGAGACTGACTTTTTGAGTGAAGTGAGCTTGTAGTTTTTGGCGAGTGGCGCCATCTGCCGATAAAACGTCGGCGCAGTCCATGAGATCGTCACTTGATGATCGTCAATCGCTTGCAGCAATGAAGCCGGCGTGGCTTTTTCGAGCAGCACGGTTGATGCGCCGTAGCGCAACGGAAATGTCAGCAACGCGCCCAAGCCAAACGTAAACGCAAATGGCGGCGTGCCGATGCAGCGGTCATCCGGAGTCATTTTGACGACGCTCTTTGGAAAGCAGTCGCAGATCGCCAGCACGTCACGATGAAAGTGCATTGTGCCTTTGGGTTTGCCGGTCGTGCCAGATGTAAATGCGATCATGCACACATCGTCAGCAGCGGTATCAATATTTACAAAAGTCGTTGGCTGCTTGCTAAATCGCGGATGCAAACCCGCCGGTGAATCATCGTGAAAGTAAACAATATGCTTGAGCGATGGACACTGTGCTTGTGCCGCGAGCAGTTCATCTTTGAGAGCGCTGTCGCAAATGGCAGCTTGCGCTTGTGACTTTTCGATGACATCGGTTAGCTCTTTTGCGCGCAAGAGTGGCATCGTGACGACAACAACCAAGCCTGCCTTCATCGCTGCCAACCAACAGCATGCCATCTGCAAATTATTTGCGCCGCGCAACAAAATGCGATTACCCGGCACGAGCTTTAGATCATTTAGATAAAAATTGGCGATCTGATTGACATAGCCAAAGAGCTGCCCATAGGTCGTCGCGCCATGCTCGGTGTCAATGATGGCGACATGATCCGACCAGCCCCGCGCGATCCAAGCATCTAGCAACTCTGCGCCGCAGTTGATGCGCTCAGGATATTGCACTTCGGGGATTTCAAAAATCAACTCGGGCCACTGCTCTCGCGGCGGCAGGCTGTCACGCGCAAACGTGTCTAGGTGTGATGTGTAACTCATCTTGGAGTGTCTCCTTTTTAGCTAGTGGCTGTCTGCCAAAAGCGATTTGCCAATAATCAATTTCTGCACTTCGGTGGCGCCCTCATAGATGCGTAGCGCACGAATCTCTCGATAAAGTTTCTCGGCGATGTTGCCTTTCATGACGCCTGCGCCGCCAAACATCTGCACCGCCGCGTCGATGATGCGTTGCGCGGACTCGGTCGCGCTCATCTTTGCCATCGCCGCCTCGCGAGTTGTGTTT
>CAZVQE010000421.1:0-1911 GCA_964628875.1 uncultured Anaerolineae bacterium | reverse complement strand
GACGCGGCGCCATTTACTGATGCGCGCGGCGTGCCACGCTTTATGGGCGGCAAACCCGATATCGGCGCCTATGAGGTTGTAGATTTCAGCCGCTGGAAGTTTCTCTTGCTGCCTGCGATCTTTAAGGGCTAGATGTTTAGCGATGCCTGAGCTTGTCGGAGGCACGGGTTCGGCGGACTCACCCGCAAAACGCCATAATCTTAAATTTTTAAGATTGCGGCGTTTTGCTTTTTCGTGTGAATCGCGCGGCGAGCATACCGAGCGCCGAATGTCGCAACAGCACATTGACGCCAAAAAACACCGCGCCGCCAAGCACAACCGCGAGCAAGATCGCGGCAATGCCAGCGCCGAACTGCGCGCGCACCGCATACAGCACCAGCGCCATGACAACAGCAGCCGCTATCGCCTTTGCAAAATCGTCGCGCAATCCGCGCAGCGTATCCGCAGTGAGCGTGGCACGCCGCGCCAACAGCCACAGCATGATGGCGGCTTCGAGCAGCGTTGCGATAGAGTTTGCCAGCGCCACCCCACCAAACGGCAACCAACCTATTTGCGCAAACATACGCGACAGCACAACACTCAGCACGATATTGAGCAACACCGCACACACACCGATGATGACGGGGCGCAGCGTATCCTGCAACGCATAAAACCCACGTGTCAAAAGTTCGAGCGCCGAGTGCCCGATTAACCCAACCGCAAACCACGTCAACGCAAACGACACATATTGCGTGCTTTGTGCGTCAAACGCATTGCGCTCAAACAGCAAGCGAATGAGTGGCTGACCCAACAAAATCAGACCAACACTCGCCGCGAGGCTGAGCAACAACACAACGCTGAGACTGCGCGTCAGTTGCGCACCAAATACGCTGCGCTCGCCGCGCGCCGCGTGTGCGCTCAGCGCGGGCAGCATGACGATGCCCATCGCCTGCGCCATCACCGCGAGTGACATCAGCATGAGCGACCACGCGAGATTGAGCGACGACACCGCGCCATCGCCCATCGCTGACGCAAGCCGCGTATTGATCAAAAAGTTGACCTGCGTCGCGCCCATGCCGAGCATGCGCGGCAGCATCAATCGCAAGATGTTTTTGAGGTCGGCGTCTTTTGCGGTGAATGGCGCGTGCGGCGTGCTGAGATTTTGTGTTTTGAGAATGTTTCTCAGCGCAGGCAACTGCACCAGCAAATGCAACAACGCGCCGAGGGCGACGCCGATTGCCGCGCCCATGATGCCGAGACCACTCAACGTCACCGCGCCAAACAAGATGCCAAGGTTGTAGACCGAAGGCGCAAGCGCAGGCGCCAAAAATTGTTGATTGGCTTGCAGCACGCCCATGAGCAGACCACTGACGCCAAAGATGACGGTCGAGATCAACATCACACGCATGAGCGAGACGGTCAGCGCACTCTGTGTCGCATCAAAGCCAGGCGCGATGAGCCACGCCACAAGCTGCGGCGCAAAGATCGTACACACAGCGGCGACGAGCGCCATTCCAAAAAATACAAACGTCGCCACACGTCGAGCCAAACTCCACGCCAACGCAATCTGCGACTGCGCCAACCGCGCCGTAAAGGTCGGGATAAACGCAGAGGCTAGCGCGCCGCCTGCGAGCAGATTAAATAGCAGATCGGGCAAACGAAACGCGGTGTAAAACGCATCGAGCTGTGCGCCCGCGCCAAAGCGCGCAGCCAATACAAGCCGCATCGCAAAGCCGGTCAGCGTGCTAAGCACAGTGGCAGCCGAGACCGTCAGGGCTGCGCGCGCGAGTGAACGTTGTTGATTCAAGCCGCGACGATCATACACGACCGCTGGTTGAGGTAAAATTGATCCCCGCAAGGGGCCGTTAGCTCAGTGGTAGAGCGGGAGCCTTTTAAGCTCTGCGTCGCAGGTTCAATCCCTGCACGGCTCAT
>CAZVQE010000420.1:0-1927 GCA_964628875.1 uncultured Anaerolineae bacterium | reverse complement strand
ATCACCGCGCCCGCTTCGACCAAAATCTCCACATAGCCAAGGCGCAATGCATCTTTAAGAATTTCTGACGAGGCAGGATTCCAAAGCAAGCGCGTCCCTTTTGCCACATGCTTGCCGCGCAAAATCTCGCACGCGGCGGCGATGTCTTCAAGCCGTCCATTGGTGCATGTGCCGAGCCACGCCTGATCCACATGTGTGCCGCGCAGCGCGCTCACAGGCGAGACGTTATCCACGCGGTGCGGCTTTGCCACCATCGGCTCCAATTCACCCAAATCATAAGAGACAGTCTGTGACACAGTCGCATTTTGATCCGGGTAAATTGCCACTGAGCGCATTTCAGATTTCAGATCTGAAATGTTGCGCTGCGGCATGCGCCTTTGCAGACGCGGCGCGAGATAGTCAAACACCGCGTCATCCGGCGGCAAGTAGGCATTCTTCGCGCCAAATTCAGCCATCATGTTTGGAATCACCATGCGACTCTCAAGCGACAAACCTGAGAGCGCCTCGCCGCTAAACTCTATCGAACGATACAAGCCGCCATCTTGACCGTGATCGCCAATCAGCCGCAAACAAAAATCTTTGGTCGTCACACCTGCAGACAGCTTGCCGCGCAACTCGACGCGCATTGTCTCAGGCACACGCAGCCACAATTCACCTGTCGCCCAAAGCGCCGCCACCTCGCTGCGCCCGATGCCCGCGCCAAATGCGCCCATCCACCCAAAGTGAGTCGTGTGGCTATCCGAGCCAAGGATCATCATGCCCGGTAGCACGATGGCTTCCTCGCTAAACACCTGATGACAGATGCCGCGCCCCACCTCAAAAAAAAACTCGACACCCTGCTCCGCCACAAATCTGCGGATGTCCGCGTGGTTTTGTGCGTGCGCCGTCGTTGGCGCTGGCACTGCGTGATCGAGCGTGATGCACAGCTTTTTTGGGAATTTGACTCGCTCTACGCCAAGTTGTCTAAACAAACGCCAGATCGGCGCTGTGTTGTCGTGGCTGAGGATACGATCAGGTTGCGCGTCTACAATCTGTCCGGCGCTCACTTGCGATTGACCGCTCGCGCGGGCGAGCGCCTTTTCGGCAAAAGTTTTATCCATAGATGGCGGGGCTAATAATAACTGATACAAATTTGATGAGTGAAAATCGCAACACAAAAATGTAATTCGGGTGTAGAATGCAAGCCGCAAATTTACAGACTGTGCGGTTTATCTGCGCCTTTGAGCGGACCCGCACGCAAAGGAAAAAACAAAATGGCTCTAAACAAAGGTGAAAAAGCCGCTCTGGTGGAACAATTTGCCACCAAAGCTGGCGATACCGGTTCTTCGGAAATCCAAGTGGCGCTGCTCACAAAGCAGATCAACGAACTCAACGAGCATCTGAAAGTGCACAAGCAAGACAAGCATGCACGTCATGGTTTGCTCAAGATGGTCGGCGAGCGTCGCGCGCATCTCAAATATCTCAGCAACAAAAAGCCCGCTCAATATCGGCAGTTGCTTGAGAAACTTGGCTTGCGCAAATAACTCGGCATTAAGTTGCACACAAAAAGCCCACTCTCCTGTGGGCTTTTTTGTTGCGCCGCGTGTTTGTCATTCTGTGAAACACAATACTGACTACAACAAACCTGTGCGCTCATCCAAGCCAAACATTACATTCATACTCTGTAGTGCTTGACCCGATGCACCCTTCACAAGATTGTCAATCGCAGAGACGACGATGAGCCGATCAGGCGCGATGGGATGCACCGACAGCGCGCAATAGTTGAGCCGTTGCACATGCGCGATACTGGCGGTTTGCCCCTTTGGCAGCACACGGATAAATGGCTCACCCTCATAACGTCGCGTGAATATCTGATGCCAGTCTTGTTGCGCGGTTTGCGGCGTCAACCTGAAATACATCGTGCTGAGCATGCCGCGCGAGATCGGCA
>CAZVQE010000419.1:0-1930 GCA_964628875.1 uncultured Anaerolineae bacterium | reverse complement strand
CCCGCGCCAAACACCAGCGCGCGTGTGGCGCGATTCACCGAGACATCGTGCGTCTGCAAATCATTGAGGAAACCCATCCAATCGGTGTTGTCGCCAATCAGTCGCATATCTCGTTTGATGATCGTATTGACCGCGCCAATCGCGCGCGCGTGCGGGCTGATCTCATCAAGGTGTGGCATCACAGCTTGCTTGTGTGGAATGGTTACATTTGAGCCGCGCACCTCATCGGTTGTGCGAATCCATCGCATGCGCGTCGCCACATCTTCGGGCGGCGTGTTCCATAGCTCATAGCGCCATTCGCGCCAACCAATATGCGCAAAAGCCGCGTTGTGCATCAACGCCGACAAGCTATGTGAAACAGGATATCCGATGAGTCCGACAAGCATTTTGGAAGATTAAATCTAATCTGTCATTCTGAGGAGCGCGGCGCGCGACGAAGAATCTCTACAGCGCCTCTATACACACATAATCGGGGGTTCTTCACTCTGCTGCGCTGCGTTCAGAATGACAAATTACACTTTTTACGCAGCAACATTTCTCAATTTATTTAGGTCTTCAAAAAACGTCGGATATGTCTTGGATACACAATCTGCGCCAAGGATGGTCGTATCGCCCTGCGCCACCAACGCCGCCACAGCCAACGACATTGCCACGCGATGATCGCCGAGCCCATCCACGACCGCGCCTCGCAGCGGCGTTGGTCCCTGCACAGCAAATCCGTCCGCCGTGATTTCGATAGCCGCCCCGAGCTTGCGCAATTCCGCCACATAGCCCTCGAGGCGATTGCTCTCTTTGACGCGCAGCTCCTCAGCGTTGCGCACCAGTGTGCGACCGCGTGCCTGCGTCGCCGCGACCGCCAATATCGGCAGCTCATCTATGCTGCGCGCAGTCAGCTCACCACTCACCTCGATCCCGCGCAAGCCATCGGCGCTGATGCTGAGATCAGCGATTGGCTCATTGCCTTCCTCACGCGCGTTGTGAATCTCAATATGCGCACCCATCGAACGCAAGCCATCCAGTAAGCCCGTGCGTGTTTCATTCACCCCAACCTCACGCAAGGTCACACGCGCATGTGGCACGATGCACGCCGCAACCATAAAAAACGCCGCACTCGATAAATCTGCCGGCACCATCAGATCAAGCGGCGCAAGTTGCGAGACTGGTGTCACGCCAATCGCATAGCGACCGTCCTCGCGCCATTGTCGGACGCCGACACCCATCGCGCGCAGCATGCGCTCAGTATGGTCGCGCGTCGGGGCTTCTTCGGTCACGATGGTCTCGCCGCCCGCATACAGCCCTGCCAGCAGAATGGCGCTCTTGACCTGTGCACTCGCCACCGGCGTCGCATAACGCACTGAGCGCAATGACCGCTGTTGCCCCGTGATATGCAACGGCGCGCAACCCTCATTGTCGGCGATTTGCGCGCCCATGAGCCGCAGTGGCTCACTGATGCGCCGCATCGGGCGCTTGCGCAGTTGCGTCGTGCCATCCAACACACTGTCAAACGCCTGCCCCGCCATCAGCCCCGACAGCAGGCGCATCGTCGCGCCCGACGAGCCGCAAAAGAGCTGTGATGGCGTAGCCAACTTCAAGCCACGCAGACCAACGCCATGCACGTGGATTTCATTGGGCGCGCGCTCGATGTGAGTGCCGAGTGTCTGCACGGCACTGATGCACGCGTCGGTGTCATCACACGCGAGCGGCTGGCGAATGTGACTTGTGCCGTCCGCGATTGCCGCCAACAACGCCGCGCGCACGGTGATACTGCGGTCGCTCGGCACGCGCAGCACGCCGCGCAGTTGCTTTGCAGGTTGAATAACGATATCGCTCATGAACGAACCTTTACTTTTGACTTGCGTGCATCGGCAGCAGCGCCGAGATAGCTGCGCAAGCCCGTCTCATCATCGCGCTCGATCAACGCAATGAGCTG
>CAZVQE010000418.1:0-1936 GCA_964628875.1 uncultured Anaerolineae bacterium | reverse complement strand
TAGCGGGCGTGAGAATTGAATTTGACGCGCTCGGACTCGACATGCTGCTGACCTCCTCGCAAAAGTGTTTTGGGCTGCCGCCCGGCATCGCGCTCGCAGCCGTGAGTGACCGCGCGCTCGCCAAAGCCGCCACCGTCAAAAATCGAGGCTACTACTTTGATTTGATTGAGATGGAGGCATTTGCCAAGAAGAACAACACGCCCAGCACGCCAGCGATCTCATTGATGTACGCACTCGACAAACAACTCGATGACATGCTCGCCGAAGGACTCGAGGCGCGATTTGCGCGGCACACGCGGCTGGCGCAGATGACGCGCGAGTGGGTCGAGGAAATGGGTTTTGCTGTATTTGCAGAAAAAGGCTATGCGTCCGATACAGTCACCTGCGTCAGCAACACGCGCAATATCAACATCAGCGCGCTCAACAAATTTTTGGCGACGCGCGGATTTAATATCAGCGACGGCTACGGCAAGCTCAAAGACAAAACCTTTCGCATCGCGCACATGGCAGATACGACCGAGCAAACCATGCGCGATCTATTTGCCGCAATGAATGATGGCATTGCCAATCAATCGTTATAATCATGCCCATGTTTCGAGTCACTCATCACATGCATATTCACGCGGCGCATACGCCGTGCATGTAATGCTGTGGAATGACATTCGAGCCATTAACTTTTTGAATGAACAGCCTTCCACACGGAAGGCTTTTTTATTACGATGAACAAAGTAACACCCAAACCGATTAGCGGTTTTCCTGAGCTACTGCCGGATCAACAGATTGTGTTTAATCGCTGCATCGAGATCGTGCGGCGCGCGTATGAGCGCTTTGGCTTTGCGCCGATTGAGACGCCTGCCGTTGAGCGCAAAGAAGTGCTGACCTCAAAAGGCGCAGAAGAGAAAGAGATTTATGCGCTGTCGCGGCTGGTCGTCGAAGATGGCGAATCGCCCGATACCGATCTTGCGCTACACTTTGATCTGACTGTGCCGCTCGCGCGCTATGTGGCGATGAATGCCGGCAAACTGACATTTCCGTTTCGGCGATATCAGATTCAAAAAGTATGGCGCGGCGAACGCCCGCAAGCTGGACGCTATCGTGAGTTGTATCAATGTGACATTGATGCTATCGGACGCGGCAGCCTCAGTCTATGGAACGACGCAGAGATTCCAAGCGTCATTTACAACATTTTTCGTGAGATGCAAATCGGCGATTTTCAGATTCGCATCAACAACCGTCGCCTGCTGCAAGGCTACTTTGAATATTTGGAGGTTAGCGCCGACAAGATCGGCGAGGTGCTGCGCAGCGTAGATCGCATCGAAAAAATCGGCGCAGACAAAGTGCGCGCCGAGCTCAGTGACAAGCTGCAACTCAATGCGCATCAGGTAGATAACATCATGTCACTCATCGCCAGCAAAGCCAACACGGATGACACATTGGCACAATTGCGCGTGTTGCCCGCGTTGGCTAACGCGCGATTCGCGCAAGGCGTGCAAGAGCTAGAAACTGTCGTAAACGGTGTGCGCAGTCTGGGTGTGCCTGACACCGCATTTCGCATTGATCTGAGCATCGCGCGCGGACTCGGCTACTACACAGGCACGGTATATGAGACGCAACTATTGGCGCACCCAGAGCTGGGCAGCATCTGCAGCGGCGGGCGCTACGACGACCTCGCCAGTTACTTTACAAATGAAAAACTACCCGGCGTTGGCATCTCTATCGGTCTGAGTCGCCTCGTGATCAAGCTATTGGAATTGGGCATTTTGCAGAGTGGCGCATCTACACCTGCGCGGGCGCTCGTGACAGTGATGGACACTGCGCGCATGAGTGACTATTTACGTATCGCGGCTGTGTTGCGTGAGAATGGCATCGCCACTGAGATATTTTTAGAGTCAAAGGGACTTGGCGACCAGCTCAAATACGCCAGCAAAAAAGGATT
>CAZVQE010000417.1:0-1945 GCA_964628875.1 uncultured Anaerolineae bacterium | reverse complement strand
CATGCACTGGCGACGGCTCATTCGTGCTGATAGCCTTTACAAACTCACTCCTGAAGGCGTTGATGATCTGGTTGAATATGGCGTGAGCACGGTGATTGATTTGCGCTATGCGCACGAGCTTGTGGCGACACCCAATCCATTTGCGGCGGGCGTCAGCGGTGTGCAATTTGTGCATGCGCCATTGCTCAGTGGAGAGTCTGACCGCGATCATCCACGCCTCCAGCCGGGCCCAAATAGCCCACACTGGAACATTACGATTCTCGAAGATTGCGCCGAAAATCTTGCAAATGTAATGCGCGCAATTGCACATGCTCCAGACGGCGCGGTACTGTTTCATTGCCATGTCGGCAAAGATCGCACAGGATTAATCGCGCTAATCTTGCAATCACTTGTTGGCGTGCCGACGCAGATCATCATGGATGACTATCTGCTGAGCAACAAAAATCTGCAGCCAATCTATGATGAGATCATCGCGCGCTATCAAAACGATGCGCTTGAGTTGGCGCGTGTCAAATCGGTGTTGTCGGCGCGCGCTGAGACGGCGACAGGGACATTGCACTATCTGGAGGCACAGCACGATGGCGCAAAAAACTATTTGCGGCAAATCGGGTTGAGCGAGGCAGAGTTGCGTGCATTACGTGATCGTATGACAAAGGAGTAAAGTGACCCAACGAATTGCAATTGTGACAGGCGCGAATCGCGGCATTGGCTATGAAATTTGCAAGCAGCTCGCACAGCACGGTGATCAAGTGGTACTAACAAGTCGCGATGCTGCAAAGGGCAGCGTTGCCACTGAGCAGTTGCGCGCGTTTGGCGCGGTTGATTTTTATGCGCTTGACGTAACCAACGCAGACAGCATCGCGCAGCTCAAAAGTGCCATTCTCAAAAAATATGGTCGTGTAGATGTGCTGGTCAATAACGCCGCTGTGTTGATTGACGATGACGTGAGTATCTTTGATGTGTCGCTTGATGCCGTGCGACAGACATTTGAGTCAAACGTGTATGGCGTGCTGAGGATGTGTCAGGCGTTTGTGCCGCTGATGCTTGAGAATGGCTATGGGCGCGTGGTGAATGTGTCATCTGAGATGGGACAACTCAGCGACATGGGTAGCCGCACGAGCGCCTATCGCATGAGCAAAACAACAGTCAATGCCATCACAACGATATTTGCTCGCGAGATCACGCAACCAAATGTCAAGATCAATGCGTGCTGTCCTGGGTGGGTGCGCACTGATATGGGCGGACCTAGCGCCAGTAAATCCATCGCCGAAGGCGCAGATACACCCGTGTGGCTGGCGTGTTTGTCGGATGATGCGCCAAGCGGCGGCTTTTTTGCGGATCGTCAGCGTATCGCGTGGTGACGTGCAGAGAATCGCGTACGATGCGACTATGAGTAGTGGGGGCAGTTCTTAGAACTGCCTCTACATTTCAAAACTGAAAGGTGATTTTTGTGACGACACAAATAAAAAAAATTGGCTTTAACAAACCATGCGTGGTTGGCAAAGAGTTGTATTACATCGCACAAGCAGTAGAAAATATGCATATTAGCGGTGACGGCGTATTTACAAAAAAGTGCCACGCTTTTATTGAGCGCGAGCTTGGTGTGCCAAAAGTGTTGCTGACGACGAGCTGCACTCATGCGCTCGAGATGAGCGCGTTGTTGCTTGACATTCAACCCGGCGATGAGATTATCTTTCCGGACTTTACGTTTGTCAGCACAGTCAATGCATTTGTGCTGCGCGGCGCAACGCCAATATTTGCAGATGTGCGACCAGACACGCTCAACCTCGACGAGCGTCAATTGCCATCATTGATTACGCCGCGCACGCGAGCGATCGTGGTGGTGCACTATGCAGGCGTGGCGTGCGAGATGGACACCATCATGGACATCGCGCGCAAACACAATCTCGCGGTGGTCGAGGACAACGCGCACGGATTATTTGGC
>CAZVQE010000416.1:1190-1956 GCA_964628875.1 uncultured Anaerolineae bacterium | reverse complement strand
ACAGCGAGGCACATAGCATCGTTGATATGGGCGAAGATGAGTTTATGGTCGGGCGATTACATCCGATGATTGACAACGACTTGCGCATTCGCCGTTTGCGCCAAGAGGCGGCTGATCCACAATGCGGTTTGTTGTTGCTTGACGTTGTGCTTGGCGAGGGCGCGCATGCTGACCCCGCGAGTGAGCTTGCGCCGGTGATCGCCGAGTGCATACACAAACGCGCAGGCACAGAGTTTGAGGTCGGTGTGTTGGTGGTTGGCACGGATGCCGATCCGCAAAATATGACGATGCAAATTGAGGCATTTAAGCAAGCAGGTGCGCGTGTTTATCACACGGTGACTGAGGCGGTCGAGCATATCGCGCGACAATATGCGGTTGAGTTTGCGGCTGATGCTGCGCCGATTGATTTGGCAAAATTGAACCAACCCGTGTCAGCCATCAACGTTGGATTGGAGTCGTTTCATGCGAGTTTGCTGTCGCAAGGAGCGCAGTCGTTGCATGTGGAGTGGCGCCCACCAGCGGCTGGCAATGAGCGCATGGCGGCATTATTAGCGAAGATGAAGAAAAGTTAATCAGATCGTTAATCTAAAAACGCGATTGTAATGAGCAAAGGAAGAGATCAGACAAGTGCTTTGTGTATTGTTATTGCGGGTCCTAACGGAGCTGGCAAAACAACCTTTGCAAAAAATTTTTTGCAGGAATATGCCGATGTAATTTACTTTGTAAACGCAGATGAGATTGCGCGAGGACTTTCTCCACTCAAACC
>CAZVQE010000416.1:0-1180 GCA_964628875.1 uncultured Anaerolineae bacterium | reverse complement strand
CTAGGCTTATCACCACTACGACCTGAGTTGGCGCAAATATCGGCAGGAAAAATTTTCCTGAGTGAGATTGATCGTTTATCAAGCGGACATATTGATTTTGCATTTGAAACTACATTAAGCGGACTAACTTACTTACATCGTTTGAGTGCAATGAAGCAGAAAGGATATTTCATCCGCATCGTATTTCTGAAGCTGCATTCATCAAGTTTGGCGATAAAGCGTGTAAAGGCTAGAGTAAAGCAGGGCGGTCATGACGTGCTGGAAGGTGATATTGTTCGACGCTACGAGCGAGGTTGGGAAAATTTCAACGAACATTACCGTGATCTTGCAGATGATTGGGCTGTTTATGATAATTCTGGCAAAACCCCAAAATTTATGGAAGACAAGGCGACCTATGAAAAAAACAAGAAATAGTAAAGGGCAACTTTCATTTACGGAGTCTGTTGGACAAGGTTTGCGTAAATCCAGCAAGGCTGCACGAAAAATTGCGCGAATGCATGGAACTCCAATCTACATTGTAAAAAACGGCAAAATCATTGCCGAGAAACCTTAATCATGATTGACATTGATCAAGCAAACCAAATTGCGCTCGACCGTATGATGAGCGCACGACCCATTCTCAAAAGTGTGCGCAAGGCGCTAGAGGTGATCCCCAATATGCAGCCAAATATGCTGCTGCATGCGGGACCGCCGATCACATGGGAGCGTATGTCGGGGCCCATGCGTGGCGCAGTGATCGCCGCGTGTTTATTTGAGGGCTGGGCGACCGACGAAGCCTCTGCTATCGCTTACGCCTCGTCCGGCAAAGTTCAATTTGCCCCGAACCACGAGCACGGCGCGTGCTGCCCGATGGCAGGCGTGCTGTCGCCCTCGATGATGGTGTATGTGCTGCACAACGAGGTACATGGCAACACGGCGTATAGCAACTTTAATGAGGGCTATGGCAAAGTCATGCGCATGGGCGCATATAGCGATGAGGTCATCACGCGCTTGCGCTGGATTTATGGACCTTTTGCGAATTTGGTGCGCGAAGCCATCGAGTCGAACGAGGGCTTAGACATGCGCACGTTGATCTCTGAGGCGCTGCACATGGGCGATGAAGGCCACAACCGCAACAAAGCTGGCTCGCTCTTGTATCTGCGATGGATCGCGCCGTTGATGACCAAGGTTGCTAAAGACA
>CAZVQE010000415.1:0-1974 GCA_964628875.1 uncultured Anaerolineae bacterium | reverse complement strand
AGATAAATGACAAAATCTCAAGCGCGTAGCCAACGCCCCAGCCAACCGCCAGCGTCCGAGCAGGTGAATCGGATGCGCCGCGTGCCGCGAGATACACCAAGCAACCGGGCAACAGCACATACAGCGCCTCATACGCGAAGAAGAGCAACGCATCAAGCGGACTGACATCAAACACCGCTAACACGATCAGCGCCACCAGTAGCGCGGGCGCGGCAACGAGCAAAAGCCGCAAAATAGAACGAATCAACAAGCGCGCGGATTATAAGGTTGTGGCGGATTTTCGCGTGTAAACTTATCAAAACTTCATACCTAAAGGATTTATCTGAACATGTCATTTGATTTCAACCAAGTCGTTGATCGCCGCCGTGATTCAAACAGTATTAAGTGGCACCTGTATGGTGCCGATGTATTGCCGATGTGGGTCGCTGATATGGATTTCAAAGTACCAGAGGCGGTGACGCGCGCGCTGCATGCGCACGTGGATCATGGCGTGTTTGGCTACGAGATGCCCTCGCCAGCGCTGCTCAATACGATCAAGTCGTGGTGCAAACGCCAATACAACTGGGACATCAACACGGATGAGATTGTTGATTTGCCCGGTTTGGTGAGTGGGTTGAATGTAGTGTCGCGCGCATTTGGTTACGTCGGTGATTCAGCTATTACGCTGACGCCGGTCTATCCGCCATTCCTCAGCGCGCCAACCAATCAAGGTCTGCAGGTGATCCAAGTGCCGATGCGTTACGTCAAAGAAGGCGAACATCGTTTTCACTATGAGGTTGACTTTGACGCGTTTGAGCGCGCGATCACGCCGCGCACGCGCATCTTTATCTTGTGCAATCCGCACAACCCAACCGGTCACGAGTACACGCGCGAGGAGCTAACTAAGCTCGGCGAGATTTGTCTCAAGCATAACGTCGTGATCGTGTCGGATGAGATTCACTGCGATCTGCTGCTCGATGGCACGCGCCATACGCCGCTCGCGTCGTTGTCGGATGAGTTGGCGCAAAACACAATTACGCTGATGGCGCCCAGCAAGACGTTTAACGTGCCGGGTCTTGGCTTCAGCTTTGCCATCATCAAAAACAAGAAGTTGCGTGATCGTATGAAGGACGCCGCGATGGGCATTGTGCCGCACACCAACGTGCTTGGCATGACCGCCGCGCAAGCTGCGTTCTCTCAGTGTGATGATTGGTTGGCGGCATTGCGCACCTATCTGACTGACAATCGCAATGTCATGATGGACTTTGTTGATGAGAATATGCCGGAGATTCGCACCAGCAAACCCGAAGCCACCTATCTGGGTTGGCTCGATTGCCGCGAGGCTAAGGTTGGCAGCAACGCGTATGACTTCTTCTTGAAGAACGCAAAAGTCGCGCTCAACAATGGACCCACGTTTGGACTCGGCGGTGAGGGCTTTGTGCGATTCAACTTTGGTTGCACACGCGCGACCATGCTACAGGCGCTCGAGCAAATGCGCAAAGCCTTGCGCGCGTAGAGTTTGAATTAATCTCCATAGGCAAACGCCCGACATCATTTGTGTCGGGCGTTTTGTATTCATCACCTGCCAAAAAACACCATACAATCATGACAACGTAACCATGCGAATCGTCCAATTCACCGATAACAAAAATCAGCGCCACGTCGGCGTCGTCAGTGGTGATCAACTCCGTCTCGTGCGCGATGCCACATCCACGCGCGATCTCGCACTCGCGGCGTATCGCGCGCAACAGTCGCTGGAGTCATTTATCGCCGCACGACTGAGCGATGAATCCGCCGACTACGGTGCGGCGTTGCGCGAGCAGCGTGTGTTGCCGCCACTCGATCACCCTGATCTGGCGCACATGCTCATTAGCGGCACGGGGCTGACCCATCTCGGCAGCGCACAGTCACGCGACGCGATGCATGCCAAGCTGCAAGACACCGCCAACATGACCGACTCGATGAAAATGTTTAAGCTCGGCTACGAGGGCGGCA
>CAZVQE010000414.1:0-1995 GCA_964628875.1 uncultured Anaerolineae bacterium | reverse complement strand
CTATCGCGCCAACACCAACGCCAAAATTGTTTGATGGCGCGCGCGCGGTGCAATGGGTCGAGCGACAAGTCGCGGCGGGCGCACGCATCACTGGCACACCGCAAAACAAACTCGTCGGTGATCTCATTCTCAACGAGCTCAGCGCCAACGGGTGGCGCACGGAATCACAAAACTTTAGCTACAAAAACACACAAGCGCGAAACCTCGTCGGCAAAAAAGGCGACGCGAAAAACATCGTGATCCTCGGCGCACACTACGACACACGCAAATACGCCGACCAAGACGCGACGCGCCCACGTGAGCCTGTGCCGGGCGCAAACGATGGCGCTAGCGGCGCTGCGGTTTTGTTGGAATTGGCGCGCGTGCTAGATACGCAAAAACTCAATGCACAGGTTTGGTTGGTTTTTTTTGACGCCGAAGACAATGGCGGCATTGACGGTTGGGACTTTATCGCTGGATCCAGTTATTTTGCGCAGCAACTCACGATTACACCAACGGCTGTAGTGGTGCTCGATATGATCGGCGATGCGCAACAAGACATCTATCTCGAGCAAAATTCTGACGCAGCTCTGTCAAAGCAGATTTGGGCGATCGCTAAGCAACTTGGATTTGAACAACAATTTATCAGCACGCCAAAATGGTCAATGACCGACGATCACACACCCTTTTTGCAACGCGGCTTTCGTGCGGTTGATGTGATTGATTTTGACTATGCACATTGGCACAAAACGAGCGACACGCCCGACAAAGTCAGTGCGCAAAGCCTTGAGCGTGTCGGACGCGTGATGCAGACTTGGCTTGAATCTATATCAAATTGAAGACGCGTGCGGTAAAATCCTTTTTTCTTCATCATGGCTGATTCGACTGACGATATCTATTCGATTAAACGCCTCCCATTGCTGATCATTCTCTCGGGACCATCAGGCGTTGGCAAAGACACGATTTTGCAATACATCAAATCAGCCGGTTCGGATTTTGCGTTTGTGGTGACAATGACCAGTCGTGCGCGCCGTCCAACCGAGGTCGAAGGCAAAGATTACTTTTTTGTTAGTCACGCGCGATTCGAAGAGTTGATTGAACGAGACGAGTTGCTTGAGCACAGTATCGTGTATGGTGAATACAAGGGCATCCCCAAGAGCCAAGTGCGTGCTGCGCTCGCCAGCAACAAAGACGTCATCATGCGCATAGACGTGCAAGGCGCAGAAAAAATCAAACGCATGGTGCCCAATGCCGTGACTATTTTTTTGATGCCAGAGTCGGAGGATGAACTCGTGCGTCGCCTCATGGAACGCAAAACGGAAACCGAAGACGGCATGCGCAAACGCATCAACACCGCTCGTGATGAAATGCTACAACGTTATGAGTTTGATTACGTCGTGGTGAACTGTGCAAATCACCAAGATAAAGCAGTAAGGAAAATCCAAAGCATCATCGAAGCTGAGCACTGCCGTGCGGCCCGCGCACCGATTAATTTATAGCTTTTTTTGAGTGATTGCAGCAGATTCGGGGAGCCACACTACAAATTGTGCGCCTTGCCCTAATATGCTATTTGCGCTGATCGTGCCGCCATGCGCATCTACGATTTGCTTACAGATTGCAAGACCCAAACCACTTCCGCTATCTTGCTTTTGCATACGCGACTTATCCACTTGATAAAAGCGATCAAATATTCGAGGTAAATCTTCTGGCGGGATGCCTTCGCCATTATCTGACACGGCAAATCGCACTCCAACATTTGATGTGCCACCTTGTGCAACACGTGTTTCTAGTGTGACCTTGCCGCCTTGTGGCGTATGTTTAAGCGCGTTATCAACCAAATTTGTAATGACCTGCACGATGCGGTCACCATCTGCCACAATCATCGGCAAATCCCCTAGCGTAGTAGCCAACTCAACACCAACGTCACGCGCGCGAATCTCGGCACGAGTAACACAAGCGCGCACAAGATCATTGAGTGAGACAGTCGAGAGCGCCAATGGTGAATCTCCTGTCTCA
>CAZVQE010000413.1:0-2001 GCA_964628875.1 uncultured Anaerolineae bacterium | reverse complement strand
TGTTATCATCAGCCATTCAGAACGCTTTGCGGATAACCTTAATGCAAAAAAGTTGACGGGTTTGCTAGTGATCGTAAATTCGAATTAATTGCGCAAAAATTTAAGAACAAATGTTCTATAATAAACCGCATGCGCAAACAGACGCCTGCCAAAAAGACAACAGTCCGCAAACGCAAATCCAACTCGCCCGCGAAACGCTCGCGTCGTGTGCGCTATCACACGCGCCACGCATCAAGGCGCGTCAATCTGCGTGACGACAGCGTGCACCTGCGCATTCCAATTTGGTTGATTGTTGGCGCAGTCGTGTTACTCATCGCCCTTTTTACGCCGATAGATGTGGCGACGCGCTTGAGTGGCGCTTTGTTGCAGTTTGCGGATTGGCTGACGCACCGCAAGTAGATCAGAAAAGCTCAGCACAAAAGAAGGTTTGTCATTCTGAGGAATGCAATGGCGCGCAGCAAAATTGCATGACGAAGAATCTCTAATGTGTAGTAAACGCGTTAGGGATTCTTCGCTTCGCTCAGAATGACACAACTCTTATAAATGACCTTACTCACAGGCGCAGCATTCAATTTACAATCGCGTCAATGGATAACTGGAGTACGCTTGGCTTTGTGCGTGTCGCGGCGGTCTCGCCCGAGTTGCGCGTGGCGGATGTGCCATTTAACACAAGCAAGATCATCACCGCCGCGCGCGATGCTGCGGCGCATGGCGCGCAGATCACCGTGCTGCCTGAGCTGTGCGTCACGGGTTACTCATGCGCGGATTTGTTTTATCAGCAGACGTTGCTCGATGCAGCGCGCGCGGCGCTCGGCGACATTGCGCGTGAGCTGCGAGAGAGTGCGCTCGTTGCCGTCGTCGGCGTGCCATTGCGTCTCGATGGGCGCTTGTTTAATTGCGCCGCAGTCATCGCCAACGGCGCGGTGATCGGCGTGGTGCCAAAGACGTATCTGCCGACGACGGGCGAATTTTACGAAGAGCGCTGGTTTACGCCTGCGCCACACGCGACTCAGCGCGAGATCGTGATCGGCGACCAGTGCGTGCCGTTTGGTGCTGATCTGCTGTTTGAGGTGAATGGCGTCGAGGGCTGTGTGATTGGCGTCGAAATATGTGAGGACGTGTGGGCGGTCAACCCGCCGAGCGGCGCGTTGGCGTTAGCGGGCGCGACCGTTCTGCTCAATTTATCCGCAAGCAACGAGCTGCTCGGCAAGTCGGCGTATCGGCGCGACCTCGTGCGGCAACAGTCGGCGCGCTGTATCGCCGCGTATGTGTATGCGGGCGCAGGCGCGGGCGAGTCCACGACCGACGTGGTGTATGGTGGGCATTGTCTGATTGCGGAGAATGGCTCACTGCTCGGCGAAAGCGCGCGCTTTGAATTTGAAACGCAAACGGTTGTGGCTGATATTGACCTACAACGGCTGTCGCACGAGCGCCTGACCAACAACACGTTTTCGTCTGCGGGCGCAGCATCGGCGCATCGGCGCATCGCGGTCAGCAGTCCGACCGCTCGAAGTGGTCAAACCGTTAAAGATACGCTTATACGCCCACTCACACAAACGCCATTTGTGCCGAGCGATGTGGCGCAACGCGCGGCAAGCTGTGAGGAGATTTTTAATATTCAAGCCACCGGCTTAGCCAAGCGTCTGCGTCACACCAACACAAAAAATGTGACGATTGGCATCAGCGGCGGACTCGATTCGACGCTAGCGCTACTCGTGACGATCAAGGCGTTTGAGCGACTGCGTTTGCCAGTCAGCGGCATACACGCGATCACGATGCCGGGCTTTGGCACGACCGACCGCACCTATCAAAACGCGCTCACGTTGATGCGCCAGTTCGGCGTCAGCACGCGCGAGATCTCGATTCGTGAGGCAGTGCGCCAACATTTTAGAGACATAGGTCACGACGAAGCCAAGCACGACGTGACCTATGAAAACGCGCAAGCACGCGAGCGCACGCAAATCTTGATGGACGTTGCTAATCAGGTCGGCGGCTTTGTAG
>CAZVQE010000412.1:0-2014 GCA_964628875.1 uncultured Anaerolineae bacterium | reverse complement strand
GTGGACATCATGGACTCATCAATATCAAACTCAGGGTGATGGTGCGGGCGCAATTTATCGCCCACCGCCGCGCCGATGTTGATAAACCCGCCCTTTGCCTTTTGCGCCATGTATGCAAAGTCCTCGCCTGCCATCATCGGATGCGCGGTCTGCACATTGTCTTTGCCGGTCAGCTCCTCAGCGATGTTGCGAATATAGCTCGCCGCCTGCGCGTTGTTGATGGTTGGTGGATAGCCATACGGGTGATTGAGCGTATAGTCGCCGCCCATCGTTTTTGCAATCGCAAATGCCTGCTCCAAACCGTCATGCAAAATCTTGCGCGTCTCCTCATCAAATGAGCGAATCGTACCGCTAAAATCCACCTTCATCGGGATCACGTTATTGACCGTGCCGCTGTGCATCGTGCCAACCGTGATGACTGCCTTTTTAGTTGGATCCACACGGCGTGGAATCACGCCATAAATCGCCGGCAGCACAACCGACGCGATCCAAATCGGGTCGAGCGCCTTATGCGGAAAAGCGCCATGTCCACCGACACCCATGATGCTGCCTTCAAATGAATCCGCTGCGGCTGTAATGGGACCATCCGCGACCGAGATCACGCCGCTCTTTTCGGTGCTGCCGACGTGCAAGCCCCACACCATCTCGACATTATCAAGCGCGCCCTCGTCGCACATGAGTTTGCCACCACTGCCATCTTCAGAGCCGCGCTCCTCGCTCGGCTGAAACAGTAAACGCACCGTACCGCGTAAATTTTCGTGCGCGAGCAATTCAGCCACACCCATCAAAATCGCCGTATGCGCATCGTGCCCACAGGCGTGCATCACACCCGGCGTTTGGCTTTTGTAGGGCACGTCATTGGCTTCTTGAATCGGTAGCGCGTCCATGTCAGCGCGCAGCGCAACGATGGGTCCATTGCCGTCACCGAGCGTCGCTACGATTCCAGTGCGCGCCACACCACGCTGATGCTCGATTCCAAGCGCAGACAAATGCTGCGACACATAGTTTGAGGTTTGCACCTCCTCAAATCCAAGCTCTGGGTGAGCATGAATAAAGCGGCGCATTTCGACCATTTTCGGTTGGAGTTTTTTGGCACGATCTAGCATGATGTGAGAGTATACAATCGGCGCATGACATCCGTTGTTCCACCTATTTTTTCGCAGACACGCACGACCTATCGCGCGACGTATGCGATGATCTCGCCCGATAGTCATGTGCGCTCAGTGTTACCCGGCTGGCGCAACGCATTGTGTATTGTGCTAATCGCGCCACAGCTCGGCGCGCGATTCACCCAAATGATCGTCGAGATGGGCGCGGACTCCGCGCTTGGCATGCCACTACCCGATGTGCAACGATTTGTGTACGTCAGCGACGGCGACATTCTCGTGACCCTTGCGCGACGCACGCATGTTGTCAAAGCCAAGGAGTACGCTTATATTCCGCCCAACACGCCGCACACGATCAAGAGTACGCGCGGCGCAAAGCTCATGCTGATCGAAAAGCGCTACCAGCCGATTGATGACACGCTCGCGCCCAAAGCCATCTTTTCGTCAATCGCCAACGCGCCGCGCGTGTCATTTATGAACGACGAAGGCGTGCATGTGACAACATTGCTACCCAACGAGATGGGCTTTGACATGGCGGTCAATATCATGTCGTTTGCGCCCGGCGCGATGTTGCCCTTTGTTGAGGCGCATGTCATGGAGCATGGCTTGACCATGCTCAGCGGTCAGGGCGTCTATCGCCTCGACAACGACTGGCATCCTGTGCAAGCCGACGACGTGATTTGGATGGCGCCCTTTTGCCCACAGTGGTTTGGCGCGCTTGGCAAGGTCGAGTCGAGCTATCTAATCTATAAAGACTGGAACCGCGATCCTTTGATTTGAAGCTCAACGTCATTCTGAGGCTCTTTGAGCATCAGAATGACACCTCTGCATATCGAAAAACACAAAGGGCGCAAATTCAACGATTGAATTTGCGCCCTTTGCTTTGAAAAGGAAACAAATGAAAAACC
>CAZVQE010000411.1:0-2019 GCA_964628875.1 uncultured Anaerolineae bacterium | reverse complement strand
GTCACATTTAAGCTGTACGATCATCGCAATCAGCAAACGCGATTTATCTATCATGGCAACGACGGCACCTCAACACCATGGAACGACACCGCGCAACTCAACTATTTGATGCCCGAGGTGCGCGAGGCGGTCATTCAGACGATTTTGAATGTGGCACGCCAGTTCCCGATTATTCGCTTCGATGCAGCGATGACGCTGGCAAAGAAGCACTATCAACGATTGTGGTTCCCACAGCCCGGCTCTGGTGGCGGTGTGCCGTCACGTGCCGAACACGGTATGACTCGCGCGCAATTTGACGCAGCTATGCCCGTCGAGTTTTGGCGCGAGGTGGTAGATCGCGCAGCAGTTGAGGCGCCCGATACATTGTTGCTCGCCGAAGCGTTTTGGATGATGGAAGGCTATTTTGTGCGCACGCTTGGTATGCACCGCGTCTATAACAGCGCGTTTATGCACATGTTGCGCGACGAAGATAACGCCGGTTACCGCTCAGTTATCAAAGATACATTGTCATTTGATCCGCAGATTCTCAGGCGCTATGTCAATTTTATGAGCAATCCGGACGAAAAGACAGCTGCGGAACAATTTGGCAAGGGCGAAAAGTATTTTGGCATTTGCACGTTGATGGCGACGTTGCCGGGCTTGCCAATGTTAGGTCACGGACAGTTTGAGGGTTTTAGCGAAAAGTATGGTATGGAGTTTCGTCGCGCGATGCGCGATGAAGCCGTTGATTGGGGGTTACTGCAACATCATGAGCGCGTGATCGTGCCGTTGCTGCATCGGCGTGGTTTATTTGCCGATGTCGCCAATTTTGTGTTGCTTGATTGCACGGCTGCAAATGGCGATGTGCTTGAGGATGTATTTGCGTTTTGCAATCGGCGCGGCGATGAGTCAGCGCTGGTTGTGTTTCACAACAAATTTGCGCATGTCAGTGGCACACTGCGCATTGAGTCGGATATCAAGCCGCAATTCGCCGACGCAGATGGCAACTTTGCCGAAAATAAATTTGGGCGCGCGCGCATGACGCTAGGGCAAGCACTGCGTCTGTCAAACGCTCCCGATGCGTATGTCACCTATCGCGATCAGTTCACCGGTCTGAGCCACATTCAAAAATGCGATACCCTGCTCAGTGACGGTCTAGCCATGTCGCTCGGCGCGTATGAGTGTCACGTGTTTCTCGATTTTGCAGAAGTGCGCGATACCAGCGGCATTTTTGCGAAGCTAGCTCAGAAACTCGGCGGGCGCGGCGTGGTGAGCATTGATGAAGCCATTGAAGAAATGCAACGCGATGTTGACAAGGAAGCTGCGCAAGAACTTGCGACTGATACTTTCCTCGAATCCAAATTCGATTTGGTTGTGCATTCGTCACACGAAGCCGGCATCAAGATTGGTGGTATCGGCGCAGTGCTGGATGGCTTGCTCGCGTCGCCTAGCTACAACGCGCGCGTCAAACGCAGCATCTTGGTTGGACCGATGAATACGCGCGATGCTGTTGAGATGGAGCGCCTCTTCAGCCCGCGCAACAAATTGAAGTTTGTGCGTTACTTCTCCGAGCGCGGCATGATGGCGTGTGATACAGGTCTCGCGCTGAGGTTGAGTGAGATTGAGCGTGAATGGGGCGTGCGCATTTTGTACGGCACACGCCAATTTGGCGAGGTCGAGCATGAGATTTTGCTTGTGGATGCATCAAATGTTTATGGACACAAAGTCGGCAACTTTAAGTTTGGTGTGTGGCAAAAGTTTGGCTTGGATTGCGGGCGCTATGAGCGCGTCGGTGAATTTGACAACTACATCAAATGCGCTGAGCCGTCCTTTGCCGCACTTGAGGCTGTCATTCATAGCGTGTATGCGCCATCGGTCGCTGAGCCTACTGCGGAGGCTGAGTCTTCCAAATTGGTCACCGAGCTTGCCGAAGCCGCCATCACTTCGACAAGCTTAGTGACTAAGTCAGATATTGAACTGTCACACCCACCCACCATCGTGTGCCATGAGTTTATGGGGTTGCCGCTGTGGTACGCCGCA
>CAZVQE010000410.1:0-2027 GCA_964628875.1 uncultured Anaerolineae bacterium | reverse complement strand
AATCGCCACTCAATCCATTCAACACAGACTGGGGGCGCGGCTATGTGTATGGCACCTTGCCACTTTTCATTGTGACTTACGCCGGCAAATTTTTAGAAGGCGGCTGCGGCAAAGATGCGTGGTTTTTGCCGAGCGCGATCAACTCGGTGCTTGTCGGCGCGCGCGCAACCAACTGCGCGTCAGGTTTTTATCAGAGTGCAAATATCGGACTCGTCGGGCGCGCGTGGTCGGCGCTGGCGGATGTGCTGTCGGTGCTGTTTTTGTATTTCGCCGGTAGGCGACTGTTTGGATGGCGTGTTGGGTTGCTGGCAGCCGCGCTGAGTGCGTTTGCGGTTTTGCCAATTCAGCAGGCGCATTTTTTTACCGTAGATAGCACCGCCAATTTTTTTGTGATGCTCTCAATCTGGGGCTGCACACAGATCATCACAACACGCGAAAACACAAAACGACTCATGGCATTTGCGGCATTGACGGGGCTTTTGACGGGCTTCGCCGTTGCCAGCAAAATCAACACCGCACCGTTGGTTGGCTTGCTTGTATTGAGCGTCTTTGTTACGCTCATCCGTGATCGTCGCATGGGCGATGCGCCTGCTTATAGCGCGCTCTTTGCGCTAATCGTCGCGGGCATTTTCACGTTTGGCGCTTTTCGTATCGCGCAGCCGTATGCGTTTGTCGGACCCAATTCACAAAAGCAGATCGAAAACATGCAGCAATGTCGCACGCTCGATCAAACCAATATGTTCGCGCGGCTGTGCGATGCGACCGCCAAATTACCCGCATCTCTGCAACCCGTGCTGACACTCTCGGCGCATTGGCTCGGACGCATGCAAGAAGCCGAACGACTTGCCAGCGGACAGATTGACATCCCGTTTGGTCACCAATGGGCAAACCGCGCGCCGATCACATTTCCGTTGATCAATTTTGTGTTTTGGGGCGTGGGTCTGCCTTTGGGAATTGCCGCGCTGATCGGTTACTTTTTTTGCGTTGGGCGATTGTTGCGCGGGCGACGTTGGTGGGCGTATCTGTTGCCAGTTGTGTGGGTCGGGCTTTACTTTTTGTATCAAGGCACGCAGCATGTCAAAGCCATGCGCTATCAGTTGCCGATTTATCCGCTCGCTGCGTTGTGTGCGGCGGTTGTGCTCATTGAGTTTTGGCGCGTGTTTCCGTCATTGTTAAATCGCGCTCGCAAGCTGACATGGATTCCAATTGCGGCGATGGCGCTTGTGGTGCTTGGCACGTTCGCATGGGCGTTTGCATTTTCATCTATTTATCGTGAGCCAGTCACGCGCGTGAGCGCCTCGCGTTGGATCTGGGACAACGTGCCGACCGCCGCCACACTGCAATGGCGCGACGGCGATCAACCGCGCACGCTCAATTTACCCGCGCGAGAGATCAGCGCCACGGTCAATCAGCCCGCGCTCGTGCCGATCAACTTTTGGAGCGAGCTAATCAAGTCTCAGTCGTTGCCAGCGCAACTCGCGGATGTCAACGTCACGCTCAACAAAGTCAGCGGTAGCGGCGAGTTGCTCGCCCGCCTCAAAAATGCCGACGGCACATTGGTCGCCGAGTCGCACGCACGCATCGAGGCAGATTCGACACCGATCATTTTTGAGCATGTCATGCTCGACACAAAGCGCGGCTATCAGCTCGAGCTGACGCCGATGAGCGGAAGCTTGCGCGCGCGCACGAGCGCCATTGGCAACGAGCACTGGGACGATGGACTACCTGTCAGTGTCGGCGGTCGCAATGCATTTGGCGACTATTACACCGGTCTCAAATCCAGTAGCGACGGCCAGATTCAAAACTACGGCGAGGATGAGCCCGCCAAGCTCAACCTTTTGCTCAATTGGTTGGATGATGCGGACTATCTGAGCTTGTCGTCCAACCGTTTGTATGCTTCGATCCCGCGCTTGCCATGGCGTTTTCCGATGACGACTGAGTACTACCGCGCGCTCTTTGCGGGTGAATTGGGCTTTGAGCTGGTGGCGGATTTCAATTCATTTCCGCGTATCGGCAACGTTGTATTC
>CAZVQE010000409.1:0-2037 GCA_964628875.1 uncultured Anaerolineae bacterium | reverse complement strand
TCATCTCGGCGTTGAGCGCCGTGTAGGGCACATTGACAATCGTGTATGCCGTGTCAAAGATAAACGACGCTACGATGTAGTAAATCACCTTGCCCGTCGTATCAAACGATGGCACCAAGAACATCAACACATAGCCGATTGCCATTGGCAATGAACCCGCCAACATCATCGGACGCCGTCGCCCCCAGCGCGTGCGCAGACGATCCGAGAGTGTGCCGATCAAAGGGTCATTGAACGCATCCCACAGCCGCCCAATCATGATGACAAACCCCGCCAACGCTGGATCGAGTCCCGCCACATCCGTCAAAAATATCAGCCGAAAAAAGCCGAGAATGCCGGCGGTCATCGCAGTGCCGAGGTCGCCCGCGCCAAACGCCAACTTATTAAGCAGGGTTAGTTTTCTCATGCGCTTAGTTCAAATTCTCAAAGATGCCCGCTGCGCCCATACCGCCGCCGATGCACATCGTCACCATGCCATAGCGCGCATTGCGGCGCTTCATCTCGTCCATGATTTGCACGGTCAGCTTTGCGCCTGTGCAGCCGAGCGGGTGCCCCAGCGCAATCGCGCCGCCATTGACATTGACTTTGTTGATGTCAATACCAAGCGTCTTGATTACCGCCAACGACTGCGCGGCAAACGCCTCATTGAGCTCAAATAGATCAATGTCTTCGAGCTTGAGCCCTGCCAGTTTGAGCGCTTTTGGAATCGCCACAATCGGGCCGATGCCCATGACGTCCGGTCCGACGCCGCCGACTGCAAAACTCACAAAACGCACCAACGGTTTTGCGCCGATGGCTTTGGCTTTGTCAGCGCTCATCATCACGACTGCCGCCGCGCCGTCACTCGTTTGCGACGAATTGCCCGCTGTCACTGAGCCGACTGCCGAAAATGCAGGCTTGAGTTTGCCGAGACCTTCGAGCGATGTGTCGCGGCGCACGCCCTCGTCGGTGTCAAACACAAACTCTTTTGTTTGCAGCTTGCCATCATCGCCGAGCTGGGTCGTTTTGACTTGAATTGGGATGATGCCGTCCTTAAATTTGCCGCCATCAATAGCAGCTGCGGCGCTTTGATGCGAGCGCAATGCAAAATCATCTTGTTCTTGGCGCGACACTTTGTATTGCTCAGCCACATTCTCAGCCGTGATGCCCATCGGCATATACACCTCAGGATGCATCTCGATCAGTTTTGGATTTGGCGAGTAGCCATTGCCAACCAACATCGGTACGAGGCTCATGCTCTCGCTGCCACCCGCGACCACGACCTCGCCCATGCCGCTCATGATTTGCTGCGCGCCGAGCGCAATCGTCTGCAAGCCCGACGAGCAAAAGCGATTCACGGTTTGCGCAGGCACTTCTTTTGGCAACCCCGCGATAAACGACGACACGCGCGCCATGTTGAGACCTTGCTCGCCCTCTGGCATAGCGCAGCCGATGATGACATCATCAACCTCAGCGCGGTCGAGCTGTGGCACGCGATCGAGCGCGGCTTTGATAACGGCGCCGCCCATGTCATCTGGGCGCACCGTGCGCAAACTTCCTTTGTAGGCGCGACCGACTGCGGTGCGCGCGCCACTCACTATTACTGCTTCTTTCATTTCCTTCCTCTAGTTTTTGTTGATTCGCTGGTTGATCCAATTTACGATGTCGCCTTTGACGCGCTCGCGCTCGATGTCGTTGAGTGTCTCGTGATAGTTGCCTTCATACAGATTGAGTGTCTTGTCAATGGAGCCCGCGCGCGCATACAGCATCTTGCTTCCTTCGGGATTGGTGAGTTTGTCTTTGGTGCCGTGCAAGATCAACACTGGCAACTTCAATGATGCTGCGTCGGCTTCGATGCGCCGCATTGCACCCAGCACCTCGGCTCCTGTGCGCGCTGGTACACCCGCGTAATAATTCAGCGGATCATTGAGCGCCTTCTTCATCATCTCTGGGTCGCGTGTGAGCGCGTTGCCGTCGAGCTTCATGGCGTGCATCTTTGGCGCAAGTTTGCTGATGATTCCACTCGCGGCGATGAGCAATGGCGACGTGCCCTCGGCA
>CAZVQE010000408.1:0-2043 GCA_964628875.1 uncultured Anaerolineae bacterium | reverse complement strand
GACGACGAAGAGCGCGCGATTTTTAGCATCCCGCCCATCTTGCAAAAGCTAGTGGATGCCAAAGCGCTTGGCAACAAGAGCGGACAAGGCTTTTATAAGAAAACTAAATCTGCCAGTGGCTCGACTGAGTTTTGGGTCATCAACATGCAGAGCGGCGAATACGCCGCGCCGACCAATCCAGATTTTGCCTTGACGTTGGCAACGAAAGGCGCAGACCTCAGCACGCGCATGCGCACGATCTTTGACAAATTTGCGGACGAGCGCGGCGGCAAATACATCGTCGAGACGACGTTGCCCATCTTGGCGTACACCGCGCGGCGCGTACCGGAGATCGCGGATTCGATTCACGAGATAGACAACGCCATGCGCTGGGGCTTTAATACAGAGGCGGGGACCTTTGAGATGTGGGACATGATCGGCGTGCGTCGCGGCGTCGAGATGATGAAGGCACGCAATATCACCGTTGCCTCATGGGTCGAGGATATGCTCGCGCGCGGCGTCGAGTCGTTTTATCAGATGCAAAATGGCGTCGCAGTCGGCGTGTATGACCCAAACAGCGGCAAATACGCCAAGATCGAACGCAACACGCTCAACTTCATTGTCAAAGAGCATGTCGGCACGCCACGTGAACTCAAGCGCAACGCATCAGCTGCATTGTTTGATATGGGCGACGGTGTGCTGTTATATGAGTTCCATTCCAAAGGCAACACGCTAGATGACAAGATGATGGAGATCGGTCGCGCGGGTCTCGATCTGCTCGAGCGTGATGAATGGCGCGGCATGGTCATCGGCTCGCAGCAAAAAGACTTTTGCCTTGGCGCAAATATCGGCATCTTCCTCGCTTCGATGGCAGGCGGTCCCGCCAAGCTGCAAGAAGCTGCCGCGACACTGCAAAACTTTTTGATGGATTTCCGCTTTGCGCGCAAGCCCGTCGTCAGCGCACCCTATCAACGCGTGCTGGGCGGCGGCGCAGAGGTCAGCATGAGCACCGCGCGCACGGTGGCTGCGGCTGAGACTTATATGGGGCTTGTTGAGGTTGGCGTCGGCATCATCCCCGCAGGCGGCGGCTGCAAAGAGATGGTGCGCCGCAATGTCTCGCCACACATCAGCGAAGGCGTGGATGGCTTTCCATTTTTGAAGAATGTGTTCGAGACGATTGCGTTTGCCAAGGTTAGCGAGAGCGCGTTTATTGCGCGACAGCGCGGCTTCCTCGCGCCGAGTGATCAGATTGTGTTGAATGCAGATTGGCAGCTTGGTTACGCCAAACAAACGGTGATTGACCTAGCAGACGCAGGCTATGTCGCTCCGCAGCGTAGCGCCAAGAGCGTGTATGCAATGGGCGCGCGCGGCAAAGCCATCTTGAATAACGCCATTGACGGCTATCGCTGGGGCAAGATGATCAGCAACCACGACGCGCTCATTGCGCGCAAACTGGCGCATATCTTGTGCGGTGGCGATCTGACCTCACCGCAATGGGTGACCGAAGATTACATCCTTGAGCTTGAGCGCGAGGCATTTGCGTCGCTGCTCGGCGAGACCAAAACTCAAGAGCGCATCGCCTACATGATTAAGAATGGCAAGCCGTTGAGAAACTAGTTCGGAGTTCAAAGTTCGGAGGTTAGATCAATGACACATTTTGAAAATTCATTCCGCACGAGCGACGGCTTGGAGCTGTATGCACAAAACTGGCAACCGAATGGCGCTCCGCGCGCAGTGATTGCGCTCGTGCATGGACTTGGCGAGCACAGCGGACGCTACGCGCATGTGGCAGAGACTTTTGCGCAACATGGCTTTGCGACTTATACATTTGACTTGCGCGGTCACGGTAAATCGCCCGGCGAGCCACGCGCATATATCAATTCAATTGACGAGCATCTGAGTGACACCGATGCATTTCTCAATCAGGTGCGCGCTGCGGCTGGCGCGGCTCCCATTTACCTGATGGGGCACAGCATGGGCGGCGGCATCGTCACGCTGTATAGCATCACGCGCCAACCTAAGATCGCCGGGCTGATCGTCAGCAGTGGCGCGCTCAAACCTGCC
>CAZVQE010000407.1:0-2047 GCA_964628875.1 uncultured Anaerolineae bacterium | reverse complement strand
AACTGCTCGTATCGCTCACGGTCGTAGGGAATCTCAGCATAAATTAGACCGATGCGCGAGATGGCCTCAACGCGACGCGCCCACATCAGCCAGTTTGGAATGAGGTTTGGCATAAGGCAAGTGTACCCAACTACATTGAAATAAAATAGCCAGCAGCCCATGGCTGCCCGCCATCGGCAAACTCCATGAATACAAAAAGATTGATCGCCCAAAGCGCCTTTGTCATCGCGCTGGTGGTTGCGTTACAGGTTGGTTGGCAGTTTATTCAGCTAGGGCGGCTGCCCGCGCTCAGCGAGATTGACTGGGGCTTGATCGCGCTTGTGTTGGTCATCTCGGCGATTTCGTTTTATATCAATGCCACCGCGCAAAACAAAAAGCGTTAGCGATCACGCCGATCTATGAGAATGGCAATATCCGCGCTCCTCGTGCTAGCGTTGAGCGCATGCAGCAATGGATCGCCGCTGCAAAACCCGATCAACACACTTACAACGGCGGGAACGCGCGTGGCGTCACAATCGCAAACGCCGAGCATTCAGTCGCCGCTTGCCCTGCCCGCGACTGCCATTCCAACGCAAACGTCGCAACCGACACTCGCACCAACCGCAGCGCCGGCCGCTCAACCGAGACTGACAAGCGTGTGGATCGAACCCTATCTGCCACTCGATGTGTATGCGGCAATTACACAAACATTGCGTAGCGATCTCGGGCAAGTTGAGATTGTCAAAGATCGCAACTCAGCCGATCTACAGATTGGCGCTCTCAATGACGGTCAATTAATTTATGAGCAGGTCTATGCTGTCGTCGCGCCCTTCAAGACGGTTGCCGACAACATCAGTTTTAGCGCTTTACTTGCATTATTGCGTGGCAACGACACTGCGATCATTGATGAACTTGGCTACAAACCAGAGATCGGCATTACAGACAATGCACGCGCGGCGCTGTCATTTTTGGGCGAAAAAAATCTCGATCTTGCTCGCGTTCAATTTACACGCACGCCAGAGTTAATCGGTGAGCCACTCGGCGGCACAAATCGCATTTCAATCGTGCCGTTTGATAAATTGATTCCACAATGGAAAGTTTTACACATTGACAAAAAGAATCCGCTCGAAAAATCATTTGATACGAAAAGCGACTATCCGCTTACGCTCAAAATTTACGCTACGGGCGAACACACCAATCTGTCAAGATTGCACACATCCACCAACCGTGACGAAAGCAAAATGACCATCGTGGCGCTGACCGGCGTGACTGCCTTGGTGCGGGGTACCGCTGTACAAATGGAACGCAAAGGGGTGCTGTATCCAGCCGCGCAGATCCGCGATTGGCTGCGCACCGCAGACGTGACGCACATCAGCAACGAGGTCAGCTTTTGGGAGCGCTGTCCGCCGCCTACGTTTTACGACGGCACGGTGTTTTGCAGCCACACAAAATACACCGAGCTACTCAAAGACGTCGGCACGGATGTCATCGAGCTGACGGGCAACCATCTATGGGACTACGGCGCGGACAAGCTCGCCCCGACGCTCGATTTGTATGACAAGCTCGGTTGGCGTTACTTTGGCGGCGGGCGCAACGCGGCTGAGTCACAGCGCCCGCTGACCATGACGGTCAATGGCAACCGCATCGCGTTTGTCGGTTGCAATTGGTTTGGTGCGGACTGGGCGAATGAGACCACGGCGGGCTCGGCGCGCTGCGGCAGCAAAAATCCGCACGATCTCGACCTCATTATCGCCAACATTAAAAATTTAAGGAATCAAGGTTACGCCGTCATCGCCACATTGCAATATGAGGAGTATTACCGCTACGACGCGCCGCCCAATCAGCAACGTGACTTCAAGGCGTTGCGCGACGCGGGCGCGATCATCGTCAACGGCAGCCAAGGTCATCACGTGCAAGGCTTTGACGTGAGCGCAAGCGGCTTTATTCATTACGGCGTCGGCAATTTGTTTTTTGGCGATCAGGCTCAGCCGGGCGCAAAACAAACCTTTGTAGATCGGCACGTGCTTTATGACGGGGCATATCTCGGCGTGGATCTGCGCACCGCCCA
>CAZVQE010000406.1:0-2053 GCA_964628875.1 uncultured Anaerolineae bacterium | reverse complement strand
ACAACATCTATGAATACACACGACATTGTTTTTGACCGCGAGACAAATATCACCGAAGGCGACCATACGTCGCTGAGATTGTGGCTGCGCATGCTGACCTGCACAACGATGATCGAGAACAATGTGCGCGCGCGGTTGCGTGAGCAATTTGGCATCACGCTGCCGCGATTTGATCTGATGGCGCAGCTCTATCGCGCAGCAGATGGACTCAAGATGAATGAGCTATCGCAAAGCATGATGGTGTCGGGCGCAAACGTCACCGCGCTGACCGACCAACTCGAAACCGACGGGCTTGTTGAGCGTATGAGCGTGCCGGGTGACCGTCGCGCAGGGATGGTGCAACTGACACCGAAGGGTCGCAAAGCATTTGCCAAGATGGCGCACGCGCACGAGGACTGGATGATCGAACTCATGAACGGACTCAGCCACGATGAGCAACTCGCTGTGTACAAACTACTCGGCGCACTCAAGAGTTCATTAGCCAACGCCAGCACGAAATAAAACACGATCAACTATGGAACTGACTACATTTGCAAACTACCAAGCCAAACATTTTTTGTGGAGTGTCAGCGAGCGCGTCGCCACGATCACGCTCAATCGCCCCGAGCGCAAAAACCCATTGACCTTTGAGAGCTATGCAGAATTGCGCGATTTGTTTTTTGGGCTGCAACACGCCAACGATGTGCGCGTTGTGATCGTCACTGGCGCGGGTGGCAACTTTTGCAGCGGCGGCGACGTGCACGAGATCATTGGTCCGCTTACCAAGATGACGATGCCCGAGCTAATGCAATTCACCCGCATGACGGGCGACCTCGTCAAAGCCATGCGCCTATGTCCGCAACCGATCGTCGCCGCGATAGACGGCATTTGCGCAGGCGCGGGCGCGATGATCGCGCTGGCGAGCGACATACGCTATGCAACTTCAATGGCAAAGACGGCGTTTTTGTTTACACGCGTCGGGCTGGCGGGCTGTGATATGGGCGCGTGCGCCCTCTTGCCGCGCGTCATCGGTCAGGGTCGCGCGAGTGAGTTGCTCTACACAGGTCGCTCAATGAGCGCCGACGAGGGCGAACGCTGGGGATTTTTTAACGCAGTCGTGACACCCGATCAACTGATGCCACGCGCGCAAGAGATGGCGCGCTCGTTAGCGAGCGGCCCGACCTTTGCACATGGCATGACAAAAAAGATGCTGTATCAGGAATGGGACATGAGCATCGAAGAAGCCATCGAAGCCGAAGCGCAAGCACAAGCCATTTGCATGCAGACGCAAGATTTTCGCCGCGCGTATGAGGCGTTTGTGCGCAAAGAGCGACCGGTGTTTGAAGGAGATTGAATAAGTAGTTAGTAATTAGTTATTAGTAGTTAGTTTTAGCTTTTAGAAATACATCGTAAAACTTGATGAAGCACTCACCTAAAACTAAAAACCAACAACTAAAAACTCAGCACTAAAACAATATGAAACTCGACCACCTACAACTGCCCTTTTTTGAGGATGCGCATCGCGCGATGGCACAGGCATTGTCGAATTGGTGCGCAACTGATCTACACGCGCAGCATGATGACAGCTCGACGGATGACGCCTGCCGCAGCCTCGTGACGCAACTCGGCGCGGGCGGCTGGCTGCGCTATTGCGTACCGTCGGCGTTTGGTGGCGCTCTGGAGAATTTGGATTCGCGCGCGCTGTGTTTGTTGCGTGAATCGTTGGCATATCACGATGGATTAGCCGACTTTGCGTTTGCGATGCAAGGGCTCGGCAGCGGAGCGATCACGTTGGCAGGCGCGAGCGCCATTCAACAAGACCTACTGCCTCAGGTCGCCGCCGGCAAAAAAATCGCCGCATTTGCGCTAAGCGAACCAAACGCTGGCTCAGATGTCGCAGCGATGAGCACGCGCGCGGTTGCAGATGGCGATAGCTTTGTGTTGAATGGCACGAAGACGTGGATCAGTAACGGCGGTATCGCTGACTTTTATACCGTGTTTGCGCGCACAGACGATGCCATCGGCGCGCGCGGCATCAGCGCGTTTGTCGTCGCCGCAGACACGCCCGGATTGC
>CAZVQE010000405.1:0-2054 GCA_964628875.1 uncultured Anaerolineae bacterium | reverse complement strand
GGCGCTGATGCTATTGACGCGGATATGTTTGTCGGTCTTGCCAAAGTCTGCCGCGAGATAACGCACGCTGGCTTCGAGCGCGGCTTTGGCGACGCCCATGACGTTGTAGTGCGGCACAGCTCGCTGTGAGCCAATGTAGGTCAGCGTCAGCATCGCGCCGCCTGCGCGCATGATCGGATACGCCGCGCGTGCCATTGCGGTGAATGAATACACGCTGATGTCCATCGCCATGCTAAAGCTCGCGCGTGACACGCTGTTGTAATCTCCCGCGAGATCGTCGCGATTAGCAAACGCAATTGAATGCACCAAGATGTCAATCTCACCAAAATGTGCTTTGGCTTTGTCAAATACGGCGGTGATGTCCTCGTCTTTGCTCACGTCGCACGGCTCGACAAATGTGCTGCCGAGCGACTCTGCCAGTGGTCGCACACGTCGCTCGAGTTTGTCGCCGGCGTAGCTAAAACCGAGTGTCGCGCCTTCGCGGTGCAACGCTTGCGCGATGCCCCAAGCAATGCTGTGATCGTTTGCCACGCCAAAGATCAGCGCGGTCTTGCCAGAAAGAATGCCCATGAATTTTTGCTCCTCGACGCTGATTGTAGCAATGGCGCAAAATTATCGCGGCGTCAGCTGTGCGATAGCGGCTTGTAGCTGCGGGTCGTTGTCTATGGAGAATTGCTCCCATAGCACGTTGACGTTAATATCTGGATTGACGCCCTTGCGTAGCCACGAGACATTTTTATTGCTGCGATATTCGCTGTTTGGGATGCTCAATATAAGTCCGCTGTTTGGCAGGGTCACTCTTTGGCTAATTGCGGTGTTGCCGATGGTTTGGCTGCCGACGACGCGCGCACGTCCCATAGATTGCAATACGCCCGCAAATATCTCGACATTGCCGACACTCACATCGCCAAGCAGCACGATGAGCGGCACATCCTGCGAGCCGCCGATACTCTTGCCGCTGATTTCGATTTTGCCGCCTTGTTTGCCGCGCACCCATTCGTTGGCGACTGTGCCATTGACAAATAGGCTCAGCATCTCTTGAATCGGAAAGTCGGCGCCGCGAATCACGCGCAGATCAAGAATGAGTCCATCGAGCGGCGCTTGCTTGCGCAAGATCGCGGCGACCTCATCGCGCAACTCAATGCCCGTGAGGGTTGCGCTCGGCGTCAACAGCGCGATACGCGTATTGCCAATGCGCTCAAAAGTTGAGGCGCTATTGGGTGGAATGAGCCTGCGCGTGACACGCACCTCGCGCGGCGATTGACCTGGCGTTTGCACAGTCAGATTCACGCTCGAGTTTGGCGCGCCGCGGATGCGATTCAAAACAGTCGCATCGCTCGCCGTCACGCGCCTGCCCTCAACTGCAATAATCGCATCGTGTGGTTTGATGCCAGCGGCTTGCGCGCCTGATCCATCAAACACCGTCAGCACCAAAACGCGCTCGCGGTTGTCTTGCGGTAAATCAACCAACACGCCGATGCCCGCGGTTTGGACTGTGGCGCTCACAGGCGATGCCGATATTCCGATGTTGTCGTCATTCAGCGTGTCAATCAATTCGAACAGCACATTGGTAAATTGATCGTTGGATGTGTTGGGGTCTATTTTCTTGCGCAGCTCAGCGGCTTTGGCTTGCCACGTCGCGCCGACTTTTTGAGAGTCAATGTAGTTGTCGCGCAACGCGCGCACAGCCGCGTCGTAGTCACGCAGTTGCGCTTGTGTTTTGACGGGGATGTCAATCGGCACTGCGGCGGTCGGTTGCGCGCGCGTGACGACATTTGTGCCGCATGCGCTGAGCAACACCGCGAGCGCGAGAACACCTGCACAAAAACGAAAGGGCAAACGTTGAGAGCTAATCATCTGTACCCGCCCATTTGCCAACCAACGTCAGCAACACCCATAAAATCAAAATCATAGCTGCGCCGCCCACAAGGCACACCAGTCCGATCAAGGCTGGTCCTGTGCCGTAGCCAAGCCATAGCGCGATGCCACCGCCGATCACCAGTACGCCCAGTGAGAGCCACAACAACTCACGATTGATCGTTGCCATCATTCGG
>CAZVQE010000404.1:0-2055 GCA_964628875.1 uncultured Anaerolineae bacterium | reverse complement strand
CAATTTTGTTATCGCTCATCGTAGGCACGGTATACGGTTATTTGTTGATCGGCGTGTTACCGACGCAGCCGAGCGTGTCATGGCAGGGTCACCTATTTGGATTTTTGGGCGGCGTGTTGGTTGCTTATATTTTGAGTCGCTGGAAGAATCGGGCTTGAGCTGTGTCTGGCGTTTAGATCAACTCCGTCTCTTTGCGTGCGCCTGCTGAGACGGGCGGATACACACGCGAAAATGACTCATTGCCCTGTGTGCGGCGAAACAAAATACGCGTGATGAGATTGCTCTGTCCGCCGCCCATCTGTTGGCTGGCGTGACACGCGGATGCACGCTGCTTGACACCGACATACTCGCGCGTGTCCACCGTCGCGGTGATCGGCACGTCCCACGACGCGATTTGCACGAGGTCAATGTCTTTGTTGCGTCCAAATTTGCGCGGGTCTTGACGCAGCAGCGGCATCAGACGCACGCCCCACCGCGCCAAATTTTTTGGAAAGACCGGAAAATACAATCGCGGCGTATCGGATGCGGCAGGTTTGATTTGCACGAGCGAGGTGTCATGCGCAGTCACGACGCGGCTGTTGCGGTCGCTATTCCAATGACTCAGATCAATGCGAATGCCATACAGCGACTCATACGCGCGCAACGTCGCCTGATGCAGCTTGATGTGATCGGGGTGACCGTAGCCGCCAAATTGATCGTGGGTGATGATGGTTTGCGGCTTGAGGTCGTTGATGAATTGGGCGATGCGCGCCGCGACCTCATCGAGCGGCGCAGCGTGAAGCGAGTCAGTGTGGCTGTTGTCGTCCGAGCCGATCATGCCCGAGTCTCGATAGCCGAGAAAATGCACGCCTGCGAGTTTTAATTCTTGTGCCGCGCATTGCAGTTCGCTCGTGCGCAATTCAGCCACACTGTTGTAACCCTGTAGCTTGTCGGCATCCACCGTGCCAGACTCGCCGCGTGTGCCACACAGATAGTGCACCGCGACACCGTTGCGCGCGTATTTGCCGAGTGTGCCGCCCGGTCCAAATGACTCATCGTCCGGATGTGCGAGGATTACCAACAGAGTTTTGTTCATACGCGATTATTCAAATTTGATGTCGGGGCGTAGCTCTTTGAAGATGTCGCGTAACTGTGAAGCTGTGAAGCTACCACTATAAACTTTTCCGTTAATGATTGTTGCTGGCACGCCTTCGACATTCCGTTTAATTGATTGATCCTTTGCAGCAAGCACCATCGCCTCATATTTGTTTGAGTCAAGACAGGTGTTAAATACCGCAGCATTTAACCCGGTGTCTTGCGCAATGACTTTGAGGCGATCACGGCTAAATGAGCCAACGTTTTCGCCATTCAAATTTGTATACAACGCATAATGCATTTTCCAAAAGCTATCTTGTTCAGCCGCACAAAGCGCTGATTGGGCGGCATCACGACTTTCACGCCCATTGACATTTTGCTCGATAAAAGCAACGCTATTTACGCTGTAACGCACTTTGCCGGATGATGCAAATAGCCGAATGATTTCGGGGTCATTGATCAATGCGCTTTGTGCGCAATTTGCGCACTGATAATCACTGTATACCTCGACATTAAACGGCGCGTTATCTACTCCCCACGCCGTTGAGCCTTTTACTGCAGATGGCGGTATCGGGGATTGGACAGAGCGCACGCCAAATTGCGCAGCTGGCGCTAATGTTGGCTTGATTGGTATTACAGGTGTGTAAGTCGCTTTTGATATTGGCGGAAATGTGGGCGTTGGTGTCGCCGCGGAGTAGTCATTGCGCCGCAAAAATACAACTACCGCGCTGATCAAAAACACAATGCCTATGCCCGCCAGCATAAGCATGAAAAAACCTTTATCTTCACTTGGAGTGGGTTCGACGTTTCTCTTTTTTGCCATTGGGTGGCAATGATACCTTTGCTATCTAACCGATTGCAAGGCAAACAACACCGATCACCATGCCAGTCGCTGCGATCAAGCGTTTGGTGGTGTGACCCTCGGAGAGCAACCGTGCGCCGAGAATGGCGCCAAATAAGATGCCGATTTCGCGCGCAGGC
>CAZVQE010000403.1:0-2059 GCA_964628875.1 uncultured Anaerolineae bacterium | reverse complement strand
CGGCGGATAAAGTGCTGTCGATCGGCGTTACGTTGCTGGGTGAATTGAGTTTGAAGTCGAGCTAAATCCGTGCTGCGGCGGCGATTTGCCCAACTGCGAAAGGCAATCCACAACACACCGACGCCACTGACTGCCGCGCCCAATGCAAGATACACCTCAGACAGCAGATAACGCACCACCAGCGCTTTCTCCACCAACACACCCGATTTCACGAGCGCGGCGGCGGCAATTCCACAGCCCACAGGCACACACAACAAAATAATAGCCACTAGCCAACGTTTTAGCATGATACGATGACTGGAGTGTAACCTAAACATTTCCAAATGGAAATGTTGGAAGCAGTCAAATGCAAAATGATCTGTGGCATTCCGAACAGAGTGAGGAATCCCTGAAAAATAATATCGCAGAGATTACTCGCCGCGCAAATTACGCATCGCGCGGAATGACAAGTTTCGTATTGACCCTCTCAAAATGTTGCAGGTGTCATAACACAACGCTGTCTGTCAGTGCAACGTAATCACGCGCAACTGTCCCGCTAACGTCTCAATCGTCAGCTCGCGGCTGCGCTCATCCGAAAATATCTCGCCATCAATATGAATCGGCAGCGCATGGTTCATCTTGACCCGCAGCGTTTTGACGCGATTCATCTTGACGTGTGGCGAAGTGATGTGTGTGCCATTCATCACGCGCGGCAGCAACATGAGCATCTGCAAACGATTGAGTTGCCGCACCGTGGCGGTGTCGAGCAGCCCATCATCCAGCCGCGCTTCCGGCGTGACCATAAAGCCGCCTCCTTCGCGTGCGCCATTCCCCAAAGACAACATCATGACAGATGCGTCCTGTGTCTCACCATCAAAATCAAGCTGCATATCTGCCGCATGAAAATGTCGCGCAATGGTGCGCACGACCGCCACAAAATACAGCGGAAATCCACGCAATAGTTTGATGCGCCGCGCCTGCAAATTTGCCTGAGCGTCAAAACCAATGCCAAGCGTGTTATTCCAAAATTCGCTGTAGCCATATTCATCGCTGACTCGTGCAACATCAATTGCATGCTCAGCCGTCGCTGCAATCAAACGTTGCAAGTGCGCCATCGGATCATCAGACGCAAATCCTGCGCTAAGGGCAAAGTCATTGCCCGTGCCAATCGGTAATACACCGAGCGCGGGTCGCACGTCATCCTCGATTTGCATCAAGCCATTGACGGTCTCATGCACCGTGCCGTCGCCGCCCACGGCAATGACGCTGCGATAGCCGCGTGCCTGCGAAGCAATCTCAGTCGCGTGACGCGGGCGTTTAGTTTCCATCCAAACAATGTGACCCGTCTGCGCAGCGAGGCGCGCGAGCTGAGCGTAGACTGCACGATTAGCGCCACGGTTTGCGGCGGGGTTGGCGATACACAAAACAGGTGTGGCGTTTTTGATAATGCAAAAAATTATTATCCACCTCGCCTATTTTTGTCAAGCCCTCGCGTCAAAGTCTCCAAGCAGCCCAACACTAAAACGAGGAGCGCAGCATGCCACACAACCACGACGACCCGCCCGCATCAGCCCGCACAATAAAGCCATTCGACGCGCAAAAGAATTTCACAACGTTTAATAACGTCCTGCTCGATGTCGTCATGCCTGAGCTAAAACCAACAACGTGGAAAGTCGTATCACTGATAGTAAGACTAACTACAGGTTGGGGCAAAGATCAAGAAACGATCAGCTACAGCATGATCCGACGCGGCACAGGCATAAGGAGCGATCACACCGTAAAGGCTGCACTCAGCGAAGCAACACGCGAGGAGCTAATCAATCGCGTGATCTGCGACGACGCGAGCAAATGGCAAGCGCACACCTACAAGCTCAATCTGGATTACAAAGTTACCGTTTTCTTTGATTACGCATCGGGCAAATGGTCACGCTTGCCCACTGCAATTTTTACAGTAGAGCCTACTGCAATAAATGCAGTAACAACTACTGCAAAAAATGCAGTAACAACTACTGCAAAAAATGCAGACAACAGAAAAAAGGTAATAAAAAATGAAGTAACAACAACAACAGACGCTCACGCG
>CAZVQE010000402.1:0-2075 GCA_964628875.1 uncultured Anaerolineae bacterium | reverse complement strand
AAGCCTGTGTTGCTTGTCATCGTCACATCGGTGACAGGGCTGCCCGATAACGTGCGGTACTCTCGATCGAGTTTGACTTTTTTAGATTCGTTAGTTGGGTTGACCAGCACAATTCCATTTGCAAAAAGCCGCTTATACACGCCAGTGTCGAGCTTGGCATATGGCTCAGTTGGCGCGCCGATCGGCGCATACAGAGACGTACTTGTCGTGAGCTGAGGTTGGTCGCTCGCGTCAAATTGAAAGTAAGTGTGTTTGCCATTCTTGCCAATCAGATAACTCGCTGCGCTGTAATCTAGCCACTGCTTGAGTGTGTCCGTATTGACGCCGCTGGCTGCGATCTTGGTGCTGAGCAATACGATACGGTCATCTTGCGAGATGGCGGCAAGATAGTCCACATCGCGCTTCCAATTCGTCTCACTCTTAAATGCCTTTGTATCGCTGATCGGCGCGCGCAAAAACTCACCGATCAACACGCCATCGCCAATCGCGCCAAGCTCCTGCGCTTCGTTTGGCTTTGCGGCAAATGCGCCGCCGTCGCGCCAAGCGTAGCCATCAATGATGATGAGTTTATCGGGCAGCTTGGCGCGAATCGCGCGCAACATACCTTCTACGGCATCGCGGCGTTGATTCTCAGTAAATGCAGTCGTGCCGGTAAACACGGGCGTGTTGCTGCTGCGAATGAGATCTACACCGACGTTTTGCAAAATGATGCCGTTGGCTTCGCTATTTTTGACAATGTTTGCCGCGTCATTGGCAAGCTCAGCGCGCACATCTGTGTTGCGGATATTGATGAGCGGCTTTTTGCCGTCAGTGCTGAGCGCGAGCGCCTTATCTTTGTCAAACAGCAAAAACTGTGGCTTGCTGCTGCGCACATCTGTAATCGTATCTGCATAGCCGATGTTTGTGACTTTGCTTGTTAATGAAATCAGCGCTTGATTAGATTTTTTGGCGGCTGCGGCACCGTCGCCGCTGGCTAGATCAATGACATTGTTAAACGCGCCCGATAGCTCTGGTCGCTCACTCCACAACCCGATGGCGGCTGTAGTTTCAAGCGGAAGTGTTTTTGGCAGAGCAGTCGGCACGGGCGCAGTTGCAGTAGCCACTACGGTTGGCGCCGCAGTTGGTTTGACCACCGGCGGCGTCTGCGGCGTCACCATGGCTACAGGCGTAGCGTAGAGACTGTTGTTCGGCACAACTGTCGGTGTATTGCTGCTCGGCGCTGCGCATGCGCTCAGCATCATGAGCAATGCAAGCATGCCTTGCTTTGCGTTCAATCTCAATTTGAAAAAATCAACCATTCAAATTATTTACACGCCAAAGGCATCTTTGAGCTTATCAAAAAATCCCTTTTCGGCTTGTTGTGGCACCACTTCTTTGCCCATGGTCTTTGCCAGCTCATTAAACAATCGGCGTTGTTCGGAGGTCAGATGTTTTGGAATATTGACATTGACAATGACGATCTCGTCGCCGCGCGCGCCGCTGCGCCGCAGATGCGGCACGCCCTTGCCCTTGATACGAAAGATGCTGCCGCTTTGTGTGCCTGCTGGAATATGCAGCTTCTCATTGCCATCAATCGTTGGCACATCAATCTCATCGCCGAGCGCAACTTGCGCAATATTCATGCCAAGCTCGATGATGATGTCTTGATCTTTGCGTCTAAAAAACTGGTGCGGAGTGACGTTAACCGCGACATACAGACTGCCCGCGGGTCCGCCAAAAATGCCGGGTTCGCCCTCGCCATTCAACCGAATCTGTGTGCCGTTGTCCACGCCAGCGGGTACGCTCACGCGCAAGGTCTTGGTCGTGCGCACTTGTTTTTTGCCACCGCATTGTCGGCACGGCGTCGTGATGACCTCGCCGGTGCCGCCGCATGTTGCGCAGGTTGTCACATTTACAAATGAGCCCAAAATGCTCTGCTGCACGCGTCGGACTTCGCCGCTGCCATTACACGTTTTACAACGCGATGGCGTAGTGCCGGGTTCACTGCCGTTGCCGCTGCATCGCGCGCAGTTTTCGCTGCGCGTGAGTTCGATTTCTTTTTCGACGCCAAATACAGCTTCGAGAAAATCTAGCTT
>CAZVQE010000401.1:0-2079 GCA_964628875.1 uncultured Anaerolineae bacterium | reverse complement strand
TTGACGCTTTTAAGAGTTCGGTTTTTTCGTGGTCCATCTTTTTTTTCAGATCCATATAAATTTCCTGATCTGAATATGTGCAGGCAATAATAGCGTGCATATATAAGAATTGCATTAGAATTTATGATTGTCGATTCATAGTGAATACTGAAAAGCACATATTCAAATCAGGTTGCATTCGATCCACCGTGGATACACACATAATTTTATAGGTCTGCATACCCCTCCGCTGCGCGCCGTAGCTCATCGCGCACAAAGTCGCGCAGCTCAGGCGGCTCAAGCACGCGCACCTGTGCGCCCCAACCCAACACAAACGGTCGCATCTCGAGCGTGTCGCCGATCTCAAAGCTGACGATCAGGCTACCGTCCGCCTGCAGCGCATTGACTTGGCTGGGGTGAAATTGGCTCTCCTGCATGCGACGCACCGCGTTTTCGCCTACAAATTGCAAACGCACCCTCACACGCGCTTTGCCGTCGCCATAGTTCACGCCCCACGCCGGCGCGAGCAAGTCATTAATGTCAAAATCACTCGGCAACTCAAAGCGTTTACTCGTCTCGCTCACAAAAGCCAACCGCTCCAGCGAAAACGTGCGCAACCCGCCCTTCGAATGATCAAAGCCGATCACATAGGTCAAAAATCCAATGCCGCTCGGCTCTATCGCATACGGGTCAAACGGGCGCGGATGATTTGGCTCAGCGCGTGTATACAGATTGACCGAGCGCCGCTCCGCCCATGCATCAATCAGCTTATTGAGCATACGTTGCTCGTCCTGCGCGCGGTCGCTCATCACACGCTGCTCCATCGCGTCTGCGAGGTGAATGACATAGTCGCTCGTGTTTGGCTCCATTTTTGCCAACGCCACCCCCAGCGCACGCAACCCTCGCACCGCCGCAGGACTTGGCTTGTCGGCGTGCCGCGCCAGTAGCCGCGCCGCCAGCATCAACATCGTCGCGTCATAGCGACTCAGCCGCAACGACAGCCGATACTCGGCGGGATCAATAAACACCAAGCCCTTGCGCAAATCGCGCTGCAGATGACACAGATGCGGCGAATCCTCAAGGTCGCGCAGCAAGCGATAAACCGTGCTTTTGTGCGCGCCATCAAAATGCGCGATCACCTCAGACACATTCACCCAGCGTTTTTGCTCGGCGATAAATTGCGCCATCTCCTGCAACTCCACACTACGCTTTTTGGAACGCGACATACAAAAATTTTACAAACGCGCGTCGCAAAACGTATCCACACTTTTGACGCGCCAACCTTAAATTTTGTCTTTGTCAAACACGTGCAGGCGGCGGCGCTCGTCCTCCCATAGCAATAAACCGTGCTTTTGCGCACGAGCGACATCTCGCGCGACTGTCTTTTGATCTACGCCGAGTGATTGGGCGAGCTGACGATGGTTGCGTGGCTCTTTGTTGAGCAATCGTTCGATGAGGCTAAAGCGTTCTTTTTTATTTTTGTTGGTAAACATACTGTCTCCTGTGTTCACAAGAGACAGTAGCGATTTGCAGTCGCAGCTACTGCGAATCCAAAAACGTATTTAGCGCGAATTTGGCACGAGCAAAGACAAGCAAGGATGTCATTCTGAGCGAAGCGTAGCGAAGTGAAGAATCTCTAACGATTTACATCACAAAAATCGCGCGGTCATACAGGCGCAAATCGGTGGCAGTATCCACGTCGAGCGATGTGGTCAGCGCGCTGTAAATGTGGCACGCCAGCGCTTTGGCTTGCGCTTGCTCACAAAAACGCGCAAAGCTCGATTCACCAAAGCAAAATGACAACGCTGTAGGCGGACGCAATAACAGCAGATTGGTGCCACGGCGATGGCGGTCAGGGGCGATGGTGATGCAATGTGAATCGCGCGCGAGCGACACACACGCCTGCACGTCCTCGGCTGCCAGCCAACCCATGTCGGCCGATGTCACGATCAAGGCATCATACTTGTTTGATTGCGTCATGCGTGCACGCGCAGATTCGAGCGCAGCATTTAGCTCGGTGGCGTCATCGGCAATTACGCGGCAGCGCCAGTCGCGCGCCCACTCGATGACGCGCTTGTCTCGTGTGACGAGATACACGTC
>CAZVQE010000400.1:0-2080 GCA_964628875.1 uncultured Anaerolineae bacterium | reverse complement strand
ACCTGCGCCGATACGGAAACGCGCGCGTGAGACAGTTGCGCGCCCGGTGTCGCCGTTGTGGAGCGCATTGCGTTTGCCGCTCATATTGAGCGCGAGTGTATTTGTGATTGACCGCATCGCTAAGCTGATCGCAAACGCATCAGGCGCGGCGATTGCGGCAAATGTAACTGCAGGTGGATTGCGCATCGGACTCAGCATCGCGCTTGAGATCGCGGGTGTGATCGCCGCGCTTTTGCTGTTGGTGTTTTCTGTCAATCGAAGCGGTGACGAACCTGCCGAATACCGTCCGACGCTCAAGCTGCGCCGAATTGCTTATGCGCTCATCGGTGGCGGTCTCATTGCCAATCTCGCGGATCATTTGTTTGTGGGCGATGTCATTAATATGATCCGCATCGGCAACTTGTTTGCGATCAATCTCGCGCATATTGTGTTGCTCGCAGGATTGCTGTTACTGGTGTATTCACTGGTGCGCCCAACGTTGAGCGAAGATTGAACGATTTTTTAATGCGACGCATCGGGCAAAAACAGCACTAACACCGCCGTCGCAAATGCTGCAATTACAAGCGCCACAAACACACCGAGATAGCCATTTGATGCAACAAATAGCCCCGCCAACACAGGGGCAATCGAGCGCGCAAACGTCGCCAAAAGTGAGATCGAGCTGCTGATCGTGCCATACCCCTGAGCGCCAAATGTGCTGGCAATCAGCGCCGGACGCAACGGCGTTGTCGCGCCCACGCCGATGCCATACAAAACGACGTAGGTGTATAAGCTCGCCGTCGGTGACAACACTAACAACGAGAGCAACCCAAGCACGATCAATCCATACACGGCGCTGGTCACGTACTTGCGTGGCAAGCGATCCCCCAATGGCGCAATGGTGAGCCGTCCGACAACCTGCATCACACCCACTAATCCCGCCGCATACGCAGTAGTAGCGGCATCTACGCCTTGTGAGATTTTGAATGAGATGAAATGCACGCCAATGACCGACATGATCAGACTACTGAGCGCAAACGCGATGGACAAAATCCAAAACGCGGGCGTGCGTGTGGCTTCTTTTAGATGCGCGGTGGGTTGCGTCGCAGCGCGTGTTTTGTTGAATGAGGCGGTAGCGCGATTTGGCGCATTGCGTAACAAGAGCGCATGCGGCAAGATGGTCAGTAGCGCAAGAATGATCGCCAGCGCAATCAGCGCACCGCGCCAGCCATATACATCTTTGAGGGCATTGGTCAGTGGCACGAATACTGTGCTTGCCAATCCGCCAAAAAATGTGACGATGGTCAGCGCTTTGCCGCGCTGCGAGGCCCATTCACCACTAAACCACGTTGTCACAATCCAAAAAGCAGGCTCATATAGCACTGCCGCAGTGACAATGCCAATCGCGCCCCACAATAGATAAAACGCAATTAAATTATCCGTTGTAGCCCATGCCACAACCAGCACAACGGCAATGATCGAGCCTAAAGTCATGAGCATGCGAGGGCCGCGTTGGTCGAGCCAGCGCCCAAACGGCAAAGCCGCCAGCCCACCGCACAAAAGCGCGAGCGAGAATGCGCCACTGAGCTGTGCAGAGCTCCAGCCTAACTCGCGCTGCATTGGCGTCAGCAAGACGCCAAACGCGTAATACAAGATGCCCCATGAGACAAGCTCAGTGATGCCCACTACATACGCCAGCGCCCAACCGTAATAAATGTGGCGTCCACGTATGCTGATATGTGGCACGACAGAGGGATCACGCATATCGTTTTGCTGAGCGCGTCGGCGCATGCAAATGATCTATGTTGTTTTCGTGCACCAGCCGCCAACACGTGCCGTCATATTCAAGTTCATATAGCGCAGTAAAGGCAACTGACGGATGATCGTCGCAGTTATTCCAATGCGCACGGCAGGCGAGCGTCCGCACCACATTGATCACGCCACCATGCGTCACCAGCACGACATTCGATGGCAATGTGCCGTCTCGCATTTCACAGGTCAATTCATCAAATGCTGCCTGGATGCGCTCAAAAAATTGGCACGGGCTTTCGCCATTGTGATAAGTTTGCAGCCACGCCATGCGATTAAAAAACAAACCCGG
>CAZVQE010000399.1:0-2082 GCA_964628875.1 uncultured Anaerolineae bacterium | reverse complement strand
ATTGAGGCGGTGCTGCCCGATCTCGAAATCAGCGCAAACGACTTATTGGGGCGTATGAGCAACGGGCGTATGAGTTTGCAATTTGAGACGCAGCGGCTGACCAAAAGCAACGATGTGAGCGAGACACTTGAGATTCGCGTGCGTGATGATCTCGGCGAGCGACCGTATGAGATGTTTAGCGGCGGCGAGTCATTTCGCATCAATTTTGCGATACGCATTGCGCTGAGCAAATTGCTGGCGCACAGACAAGGAGCGCAATTGCAGACGCTGTTTATTGATGAAGGATTTGGCACACAGGATGCGCAAGGACGCGAGCGACTCATTGAGGCAATTCGCGCCATCGAAAATGATTTTGAGCGCATCGTCGTCATCACACACATCGAAGAACTCAAGGACGCGTTTCCGGCGCATATCGAAGTGACCAAGACCGCAAATGGCAGTATGGCGCGTATCGTTTAAAGTTAGCATAATATAGGTTCACGCTAGTCACGTAGCGGACGAAGTCATTCTGAACGAAGCGAAGCGCAGTGAAGAATCTCTGATACATAGATTGGCGTAAAAGGGATTCTTCGGCTCTTTGAGCCTCAGAATGACAAACAACGATTTTGTCTCAAACTCAATTTGGAGTAATTTAATTTAGGAGCAATCTTTTGACAGCAAATTGGAAAGTTTGGCGCGCGCGCGCCGTGCATATTTATACGGCGCTTGGGCTGATCTGCGCATTTTTTGCGTGCCTAGCCATCGTTGAGCGCGATTCGTTTCGCATGTTCGTGTGGCTTGGCATCGCGCTCATCATAGACAGCACCGATGGCATGCTGGCGCGCAAGTTTGAGGTGTGGAATTGGACGCCGCACTTTGACGGACGCAAGCTGGACGACATCACCGACTATCTCAATTACACCTTTGTGCCTGCAGTGGCGATGTATCGCTTCGGACTAATCAATGACGCATGGGTGTGGGCGCTGCCGATTGTGTTGTTGTCATCGGCATATGCGTTTTGCATGGATGTCGCCAAGACAGATGACGGCTACTTTACGGGATGGCCCTCCTATTGGAACGTGCTGTTGTTTTACATGTTCGTCTTTCAAACGTCTGTGCCGCTTAATGCGATAGTGTTGGTCGTGCTATCCATCGGGTGTTTTATTCCGATGAAGTATTTGTATCCCTCAAAGACAAAATTGCTCAAGCCAATAACGCTGTTGCTCAGCGCTTCGTGGTTTGTGATTATGATTTTGATGTTGGTGAATTGGGGTCACATTGATCCACTCTTGCTCTACGGATCGCTAGTCGCACCAGCTTACTATTTGCTTGTGTCGTTTTACGTTACGGCGCGCGATGGCTTGGTCAAATAAAAATAAAAAGGGCGGAGCGCAATGTGCGCCCCGCCCTCATCTATCGGCAATCCAAAAATCAGATTAGGTGCCTTCTTCCCAACCGCTCAGATATTTCTTCTGCTCGGCGGTGAGTTTGTCCACCTTGACACCCATCGCCGCGAGCTTGAGTCGCGCGATCTCACGATCCACATTCTCAGGAATGGTGTAAACCTCAGGTGTGAGCTTTTTGAAATTCTTGAGCATGTACTCCGCGCCGAGCGCCTGATTTGCAAAGCTCATATCCATCACGCTTGAGGGGTGACCCTCAGCGGCTGCCAAGTTAATCAAGCGACCATCGCCGAGCAAGTTAATCTTGCGGCCATCTTTGGTCGTAAATTGCTCAACAAACGGGCGCACGACACGAGGCGCACCTTTGCTCATCTTCTTGAGCGCGGGGATGTTGATCTCGGCGTTAAAGTGACCACTGTTGCTGAGAATCGTGCCACTCTTCATCGCCTTCAAATGCGACTCATCAATCACGTTTTTGTTGCCCGTCACGGTGACAAAGATGTCGCCGACTTTGCTGGCTTGGGTCAAAGGCATGACTTGGAAGCCATCCATGACTGCCTCTAGCGCCTTGAGTGGGTCAATCTCGGTCACAATCACATGCGCGCCCAGACCGCGCGCACGTGTCGCCACGCCGCGTCCACACCAACCGTAACCGCACACGACAACTGACTTGCCGGCGAGCACCACATTGGTGGCGCGA
>CAZVQE010000398.1:0-2082 GCA_964628875.1 uncultured Anaerolineae bacterium | reverse complement strand
CCAAGTGGACACATGTGATTGCGCTTGGGCATTTGCCTGTCTTTGTGAATTGAGCTGTAAGCAACATGAATATCGCCCTTAAGCAAATTGCGCTTCCGCCGCAAGCTGAGCCAACCACACCGCCGATTCTCCCAACACAGGACTATGAGGCGCGCATCGCGTCACTCTATGGAGATGCACAAACGGACTGGGTGGTGGTCTATGGTGACCGCGAACACACCGCCAATCTCGCATTTTTGTGCGGCTTTGATCCGCGCTTTGAGGAGGCAGTGTTGTTGCTCGGACCCAAGGCCAAACGTGTGCTCGCGCTGGGCAACGAAGGCGTCGGCTACACCTGCGCCGTGACTGTGCCCGTTGAGATTGCGCTCAGCCAGTCGCTCGGTCTGATGGGTCAGCCGCGCGACACCGCGCCGCGATTGTCAGACGTGCTGGCGACCTCTGGCATGCAAAATGGCAACAGCGTCGGCGTCGTCGGCTGGAAATATCTCGAAGCCGATGAGTGTGACGATCCGACCGCGCCCGCATTTGTGCCAGCGTTTTTGATCCATGCGCTGCGCAAGGTCGTCGGCAACGCAGCGTGCATCATTGATGTCACGCATGTGCTGATGCATCCGACGCAGGGTCTCAAGTCGCACAACAGCGCCGCGCAGATTGCCGTGTATGCGTTTGCGGCGGAGCGCGCCTCGCACGCCATCATGCGCATCGTGCGCGGTGCGCGACCCGGCATGAGTGAGCAGGGCGCGTTTGCGTTGTCGCGCTATGAGGGCGATCCGCTCGCGTGCCACTCGATGTTGTCCGTTGGCAATCGTGATGCGCTGGTTGGCTTGCGCAGTCCGAGTGCGCGTGAGCTGAGCTATGGCGATGGCATCACGACCGCCATCGGTTTGCGTGGCAGCCTGAGCTGTCGCGCGGGCATGTTGGCGGCGACACCCGATGCATCATTTGTGGAGAATTACGTTGCGCCGTACATGAGCGCTGTGTTTACATGGTGGCAGACCGTGCGCGTGGGCGTCAGCGGCGGCAATATTTTTGGCAATGTCATGTCTGCGTTGGGCGGCGCGCCATTTAAGCCCGCGCTCAACCCGGGTCACCTCATCGCTATTGATGAATGGACGCATACGCCGATCTACGCTGATAGCACACAGATGCTGTCATCTGGCATGGCGCTACAGTGCGACATCATCCCGACGCCGATGCCAAATGGCACCGCACTTAATTGTGAGGACACCGTGGCGATTGCGGATGCGAGTTTGCGCGCACAGATCGCCGCGCAGTACCCTGAGCTGTGGGCGCGCATCCAGATGCGCCGCGCGTTTATGCGTGATGCGCTCGGTGTGGCGCTCTCAGAGGATGCATTGCCGCTCTCGATCAACTGCGCTTACTTTATGCCATATTGGTTGGCGCATGATCTTGTGTGCGTGGCGACTTGATGCGTGCCGCGCGCGCCATTCGCCAAACACTCAGCCTGTGAATGGATAATGCGCGCATGGCAAAGACGCGCGTGGTCGTGGCGATGAGCGGCGGAGTGGACTCTTCCGTCGCAGCCGCGCTATTGGTCGAGCAGGGCTACGAGGTCATCGGCATCATGCTCAAGCTGTGGGCGGATCCGACCATCGGCTCGGGCGCGGTCAATCACAATCGTTGTTGCGCGCCTGAGGCGGTCGCCGACGCACGCGCCATCGCAAAGCAGCTTGGCATCCCGTTTTACGACATCAACGCCGAGGGTGTATTTAAGCAGCGCGTGGTGGATCCGTGGATCAGCGCCTACGCCGACGCGACCACGCCAAACCCGTGTTTCAATTGCAACCGCAGCATCCGATTTGGCTTCTTGCTACAGCGCGCGCTCGCACTCGGCGCGGACTATCTGGCGACGGGGCATTATGCGAGAGTTTCAAGCTGTCAGCTACCAGCCGCCAGCTACCAGCTCCTCAAAGGTCTCGATGCCAAAAAAGATCAGAGCTATGTGTTGCATGTGTTGGGTCAATCGGACTTGCGACATGCCATGTTTCCATGCGGCGGCTACGTCAAATCAGAGGTGCGTGAGTTAGCGCGCAAGTTTGGATTGCCAACGGCTGAGCGCGC
>CAZVQE010000397.1:0-2095 GCA_964628875.1 uncultured Anaerolineae bacterium | reverse complement strand
AGTTGGGCGGAGGGCTATACGTTGGTGAGGCGTTTTTAGCAATGGGTTCTGCTGGTATGGGCGGCACGCCTGCAAACGTGACTGTTGAGTATTCAATCATCGCCAACCACAACAGTTGGAATGGCGGCGTCTCGACCTTTCACGTCATGCAAGGCAGCACGGTCAATATGAACCGCAACCTATTTGTTGCCAACACAAAAAACTTTAACACTGACAGCGTGCCGCTTGCGCCCGGTGCGTTTAATGGCATCAACTCGACGCTCTACGCCGATAACGCCGGATTTACCAGCGACTATCACCTGCAGGGTAACTCACCCGCGATCAACCAAGCCAGCGGCAGCAGCATGCAATATGACATAGACGGCGATACGCGCAATCAGCCCGACATTGGCGCAGACGAATACGGCGGCAGCGCGCCACAACCTACGGCGACACCCATTCCACCCACCGCTGTGCCGCCTACTGCGACGCCCGTGCCAGCGCAACCGACGGCGACGCAGCCGCCATTTGTCACCAATACGCCGATGCCAACGGGCGAGCCGCCACCTGAGTGGTGGACCAAGCGTTGGTTGCCGCTCATCATCAAACGTTAGTATGAATGTCATTCTGAACGAAGCGTAGCGAAGAATCCCTAATGGTTACGTGCTAAGGATTCTTCGGCTCGTCGAGCCTCAGAATGACGTTCTTTTTGTGGTGAATGGCATCTGCGCCGCGCTTTCAAGCGCCGCGCTTACAATTTGCGCATCATGAAATCCGATTTGCCGCGCCTGATGCGCGAGCGTAACCTCGACGCTATTGTTGTAAATAATCCTGATGGATTGGGCGCCAGCAACGCCGCGTTCAATTACTTTATCGGTGACGCGCACGTCAGCACAGGCTGGGTCGTCGTCAAATCTAGCGGCGAGATGATCCTCGCGCATCGCACGATGGAGCGCGACGAAGCCGCCGCCACCGGCATGCAACTGGTCAATCTCGACGCCTACAACTTTAAGCAATTGCTCGCTGACAAAAATGGCGACCGACTCGCGGCGGAGGTCGAACGCTCCAAGCGTTTATTTGCTGATCTCGGTGTGAATGGGCGCGTCGGCTTTTATGGCGCAGACCAGCAGGGTCACGCGTTTCAGTTTCTCAGCGCACTCGCGCGCGAAGAAATCTGCGAGGTGGTCACTGAGCCGGAGAACGACGTGATAGACGCCGCGCGCATGACAAAAGACGAGCGTGAAGTCGAGCAGATCCGCATGGCATGCCGTTTGACCGAAGAGGTGATTGGCGCGACGCGTGACTTCATTTGCCAACACACCGCGCAACATGAGACCCTCATCAAATCCGATGGCACGCCGCTCACCGTCGGCGACATCAAGCGATTTATCCGTCTGCGCAGCGCCGAGCTCGAACTCGAAGAAGCCAATACGATCTTTGCGATTGGACGCGACGCGGGTGTGCCGCACAGCCGCGGCACGGCGGGTGACCCGATTCAGCTCGGCAAGTCCATCGTCTTTGACATCTTTCCGCGTTTGTTGCATGGCTATCACGCCGACATCACGCGCACGTGGTGCGTCGGCTACGCGCCCGATCACATCGCTCAGGCGCACGCGCAGGTCGCGCAGGTGCATCGCGCCATTGAGCAGATGTTTGATACGCGGCGTGCCGTGTGGGAGTATCAGGAGGAGACCTGCCGCCTATTTGAGCAAATGGGGCATCCGACAATCCGCACCAACTCAGCCATCACGTCGGGCTACGTGCATGCGCAGGGTCATGGCTTTGGTTTGTCGGTGCATGAGCCGCCCGTCATGCGCAACAAAGGCATGGCAACTGACGAGAAGCTGCAAGTCGGCACGATCATCTGCAACGAGCCCGGTTTGTATTATCCGGATGACCCGCGCGGCGGTTGGGGCGTGCGCATCGAGGATGACTATTGGTGCAACCGCGAGGGTGTGTTTGAGCGACTGACGCATTTCCCGCATGATCTTGTTGTTCCGTTGAATTGATTTTGCACATGCAAAGTGTTCTTCTTTGTGCGAGACCATTTCTACTGTATCATTCAAAAGATGACTACACAGTATCTGACGGACGAACAAGGACGCAAGGTGGCTGT
>CAZVQE010000396.1:0-2111 GCA_964628875.1 uncultured Anaerolineae bacterium | reverse complement strand
GGCACGATCTCATTCTCAAATCGCCCGCTGTTGATCGCGACAATGGCACGCTGTTGGCTCTGTAGTGCAAATCGGTCTTGCTCGGCGCGTGTGATCTCTCCGCCTGCGATGTTGCCGGCTTTGCTCAGCTCGTAGATGTTTTCGGCGGTTTCGCCCATCGCCTCAAGCGGAAACATGGCTTCGAGTTTTGCGTTTGGATAGCGCCAACCGAGTGTGGTGTCCCATGCGGTGACGTTGCCGTTCGGTCCGTATTTGTCTGGGTTTTTTGGAATGGAGTACGGCGCGCGGGTCATACTCTCCACGCCACCAGCGACGTAGATGTCGCCTTCGCCGAGCGCAATGGCGCGTGCGGCTGCATTGATTGCGGCGAGACCGCTGGCGCACAACCGATTAAATGTGACTGCTGCGACAGAGTGGGGCAGCCCCGCCAACAGCGATGCCATGCGCGCGATGTTGCGGTTGTCTTCGCCCGCCTGATTGGCACAACCGAGATACACCTCTTCGATCTCATTTGGATCAATCTTGGCGCGCGCAACGGCTTCTTTGACGGCGATGGCGGCGAGATCATCCGGACGCACGCTCGATAGCGCACCGCGTATGGTGCCGATGGGTGTGCGTACTGCGCTGACGACGACAACTTCATTCATTTTATTATTTTTCAAATTTTGTGCAGGATCGCATTGCGTCGCTCAAATGTAGCGAGATGTGAAAATCCTGCCGTGCGCGCCATCTCAATTGCAAGTGGCATGTGTACGCCCGTGGCGTTTGGCGCGTGTGAGTCGGTGCCGATAGTTAGGATGTTGCCACCCATCTCGCGATACCAATTCACCACAATCTGAGGCGGGTTGGGATCAGAGCCCCCGCGCCGCAATAGACTTGTGTTGATCTCGATGCCTTTGCCGCGCCGAATGATCGCGGCGAGGGCGGGACGGATCAAATCTTCATATTCAGCGATGTTGTATTCGCTGCCGTAGATATTACGCCCATAGCGCGCCGGATAATCAATGTGCGAAAGCACGTCGAAATTGCCATTCTCAGCCAGATCAATCAGCTCGGCAAAATACCTGCGAAAGGACATACGCCAATCGCCAAACTCGGTGAAATACGATTCGAGGTAGGTGTTGTATTTACCGGCGACCCAATGCAGCGAGCCAAGCACAAAGTCCCAGTTGTATTTTTTGAGAATGGCGCTTGTGTTATCCACAAATGTGTGCGGTTCGCTAATTTCGATGCCCGCGCGGATGGTGAGTTGTTTGCCAAAGAGTTGGCGACAGCGCTCTAGCTCGCGCCAATACTCATCATGCTCAAAAAAGAAACTGGTCGGGTCGTCTGGGTTGTAATCCTCATGCTCAGTAAAGGCGATCTCGCGTACGTGACTATTGATCGCCGCGCGACACTGGTCTTCCATTGCGGCGTCGCTGTCTTGGGAGAATGAGGTGTGAACGTGATAATCCACCAAAAAATCGTGCGTCATATCGGGTGCGTGCCTATATTCAAACCAAAGGCGCGTCATTATAATGACAAGGTTTAGGAGGCATTTTTATGAGTAACGAAGTCATTGCCGCACTACTAAGTGCAACAGGTGGTGCGGTCGAAGTAAAAGCAGGCAAAGTCGTTGTCAAGGACGAGGCACAATTGCGCGCTAAGGGCATTGACGCTTTGGTCGGCGCAGCTGTGTTTGGCGTGGATGCGCAAAAAGCCAGCGCGCGTTGGTTGATTTGGGAGATCGGACAAGCATTGGGCATTCGCCCAGCGTCCATTCATGATCTTTACGTGGCGCGCGGTCAAGAAAAAATCCCGCATACGTTTACAACGCCAGCTATGAATATTCGTGCGATGGCGTATGACTCGGCGCGTGCTGCATTTGTAGCAGCAGTCAGCAAAAAAGTCGGCGCGATGATTTTTGAGTTAGCCCGTAGTGAAACCAGCTATACCGATCAACGCCCCGCAGAGTATGTGTCAGTGCTACTCGCGTCTGCGATCAAAGAAGGTTTCCGCGGTCCAGTGTTTATTCAAGGTGACCACTATCAAGTGAACGCCAAGAAATACGCCAGCGAAAAAGATCGCGATGGTGAAATCAATGCGCTCAAGAAGCTGATGGAAGAAGCCGT
>CAZVQE010000395.1:0-2113 GCA_964628875.1 uncultured Anaerolineae bacterium | reverse complement strand
GTCATCGGTGCGGTAGCTCTGATACTCGGGCGCATCGTCGGTCGGCGACGTGTGGCGCCCATCACGGTGCCGTTGATTATTTTTTACATGGTGTTTGTCGGAGGGTCAGCGTCGGTCGTGCGCGCGGGCATCATGGCGATCATCGCGCTCGCAGGCGCTGCCATGTGGCGACGTGGATTCACGCTCAACACACTTGGGTTGTCGGCGTGGTTGATTTTGCTCGGCGAACCTAATCTGCTATTCGATGTTGGTTTTCAGCTCAGCGTTGCCGCGACATGGGGACTCATTGTCTATAGCATGGGCGTCAATCAGCGCGTCAACGCATGGATCGCCGCGCACTCGGCGGGCGTGATGCGGCGCGCGCTGACCTCGATCATCGCCGACGTTTTGATGGTCACGCTGTTTGCGCAGATCGCGGCGCTGCCGTTGTTGGTCGTCACGTTTCATTCGTGGTCGCTGGTGTCGCTGCTGACCAACATGCTCGTGCTGCCCTTGCAGCCGCCGATCATGGCGCTCGGTTTTTTGGCGGCGCTGATTGGAATGGCATCACCCGCGCTTGGTATTTTTGCGGCGTTGCCAGTGTATGCACCGCTCACGCTGACCTTGCGCGTCATCGAGTGGCAGGGCGCGTGGCAATCCGCATCTGTGCCAGTCTTTGCACTCGGCGGACTCTTTGCGCTTATCTACTATGCGTTACTATTTCTCATCACCATCATGCTAAATCAAACCAGCGATGAACGCGAGCGACTATTTGCATTTTTGCGGCTGCGCACGACGTGGATCATGATCGCGTTGGCGTTTGGCGCGATCGTCGGCGGCGTGTGGTGGCTGCAGCGCCCAGATGGCAAATTGCACATCGTCTTTGCGGGCGAAGGCGCGTTTGTGCAGACGCCGAGCGGGCGCCAATTTGTATTTGACGGCGGCGGCGCGCTGCTGCCCGAAATGGGGCGGCGTATGCCATTGCTCGACCGTGATGTGGATGTGCTGCTGATGCCAGCGCTGACCGATCGCACACGTGGCGCAAGCCTGCCGCTGTTACAACGCTATCGCGTCGAGCGTCTCATCGCTGCGGACGCGATTCAAACCGACACACCGCCTACACAGATGCAGCTCGACTGGTCGCGCGCGGTGCAGAGCGGCGCGTCGTCCGTCGTCACGCTGCCACTTGGCTCGCAAATCGAGCTGGAGCCAAATGTCAGCCTCTCGATCGCGCCGCGCGCCAACGGGCAAATCGGCGCGCGCCTGATTTATGGCAGCACGACGTTTGAGCTAGTCGGCACGAGCGACATCATCAGCGGCTCGGTGCGTAGCGCGGATGTTGTATTTGCCAATCCGCGCAGTCGCAACGTCGCGCCGATCATGAGCGCCATTGCGCCGCGCTACGTCATATGGACGGACGAGTCGGGCGATCTGCCGACCCTCAGCGCGCGCGGCGTGCGCGTGCTGGCGTTGCGCGACCAAAACGTGGTCGAGTTTGTCAGTGACGGCGCGAGCGTGACGCTGAGAGATTAGCGACACCAACCAAAAACTGAAAACGAACAACCGAAAATCAGCATGTGCTACAATCTTAACTAATCCCCTCTAGGGGGATAGGATTATGAACGACGCACTCAAACAAAAAACCATCCGACGGCTACAAATCATTGAAGGTCACGTGCGCGCGGTGCAACGCATGGTCAACGACGATGCGTATTGCATTGACGTTATCAAGCAAATCGCAGCCGTGCAATCTGCATTGCAAAAAGTGTCGCAGGTTGTGCTCGAAGAGCACCTCTCGACCTGCGTCATCGAAGCCGTGCGCAACCCAAACAAAGAAGAAGGCGAGCGCGCAATCCGCGAGATCGCCGAAGTAGTAGATGTGAAACGACATTGAGAGCAGTCAGGCATCAGACCTCAGAGGTCAGATTAAACAAACAGGAGCAAAAAAACATGCAAAGCAAGACATTTACCGTCCCAAATATCGGTTGCGCCGGCTGTGTGCGCACCATCGAAAATGAACTCAAAGAAGTCAAAGGCGTCGCCAACGTCAAAGCCGCCGTTGAAGGCAAGACCGTTGTTGTGAATTGGGACGCGCCCGCCACATGGGACACCATCAAGAGCAAGCTGGTCGAGA
>CAZVQE010000394.1:0-2131 GCA_964628875.1 uncultured Anaerolineae bacterium | reverse complement strand
TTCGCAGATGCGATTCACCAGCCAGAAAAAAAGCACCGCCGTAAACAAGTCATACACGTGGCTCATCGAAGGCTCAAACACGATGTAATAAAACCAGTTTGTGCCGAGCAGCAGCGTGGTGAGCGCCAGCATCGTCGCACGTGGTGAGCAATAGCGCCGCAGCCAACGCCACAAGATCGCCAGCGTCAGCATCGCATACACAATCGCCGCATACATTAGACTGTATTGCGCGACGCGCCCCCACAGTGGCTGATGTGGTGCGACGAGACGAAACACCAACATAAACGGCGACCACAAAATCGCGGGACCGATGGTGAACCAATTGGTCGGCTTGCCCGTGATCGGGCTGACTTTGTCACGCAGATCAAAAAAGTCAAGGCCTTGATTCATAAAATCAAGACGCGGCGTGCGATAGTCGTTGCTCAGATCAAGGTCGTGATCTTGGACGAGCGAAACAAGAAAATGATAGTAGTACGTGCCGTCGCTCTCGATGCGCGCAGGCATGTTGTTGTATTTGCCAAAGCCAAAATACGCCGCGCTCAACACAATCGCGATGCTCGCAAAAAACACAAACGTCGAACTGCGCAACAACTTTGCCATGCGCTCAAATTGTAGTGCGCGATGCGTGCCATTTGCCAGTACACTCTGCACATGACAAAAAATCAATCCGCAAATGCGATGTTTGCGCAGCTGTGCGAGGATGCCGATCGGCTCTTGCGCGACGCTCGCGTGCCCGGCGCGTCACTCGGCATCCTGCATCGGGGCGAGACGTATGTGGCTGGATTTGGCATAACCCATGTAGATCAGCCGCTGCCCGTCACATCTCATACGATCTTTCAGTGCGGCTCAATCACAAAGACTTTTGTCGGCACTTTGGCGATGAGCCTCGTGCATGATGGCAAGCTTGATCTCGATGCACCCGTGCGGCGATACCTGCCGGACTTTAGGCTGCGTGATGAATCGGTCGCCGCGCACGTGACGACGCGCCATTTGCTGACACATCAGGCGGGCTGGCTCGGCGACTACTTTAATGATCTTGGCTACGGCGATGACGGGCTTGCCAAATACGTCGCCACGATGGTTGATCTGCCGCAGTGGATGCCGCTCGGCAAATACTGGTCGTATAACAACGCCGCGTTTTGCGTCGCGGGTCGCGTGATCGAGGCGGTCAGCGGCATGAGCTTTGAGCAGGCGATGCGCGTGCGTGTGTTTGAGCCGCTGGGTCTGGGTGAATCGTACTTCTTTGCAAATGAAATCATCACGCGCCCGTTTGCAGTCGGGCACAACGACGATGGCGCTCGTGTCACTGTGGCTCGCCCGTGGCAACTCGGTCGCTCCAATCATCCGGCAGGCGGCGTGCTGACGACCGTCAATGACCTGTTGCGATTTGCGCAGTTTCATATTAACGAAGGGACGCTCGATGGCAAACGCATCCTACCTGCGCGTGCGCTGCGTGCCATGCGTCGCGCACAGTGCGATTCGACCAGCCGATATAAGCAAGGCATCGCGTGGCGACTGACGCGCGCAGGTCAGTATGAGCTGTTTGAGCATGGTGGCGCGACAAATGGATACACAGCGCACTTTCGCGTTGCGCCTGCGGCTGGATTTGCGATCACGATGCTGACCAACTCCGATAACGGACCCGCCGCGTATGAAAAAGTCAGCCGACTGGCGCTGCAACGATTCGTGGGCGCCGATCTTGACGCGGTGAGCGCCATTCACATCGCCCGCGCCAAGCTCGACGAATACGTCGGCGTGTATCGCGCGCGACTGAGTGAATACACCGTGAGTGTGCAAGACGATGCGCTACTCATTGCAACAAAATCACTCGGCGGATTTCCAACGCCTGAGGAGCCACCACACGGACCTCCGCCGCCATCGGTCAAAATCGCGTTTTATAAGCGCGACCACATCTTTGCGGCGAGCGACAACGTGCTAGGCAGTCGCGGTGAATTTATGCGCGAAGACGGGCGCATCCGTTGGCTGCGTTGGGGCGGACGCATGTGTGAGAAGGTGCAGTAGGGCTGCTTATGCGCTCAAATATAAGCGGAGTTTCTTCGTCGCTGTGTTCCTCAAAATGACATCTTTTACACTTTCACAGCACGCATAGCAAAGAAGCACGGAAAATAAC
>CAZVQE010000393.1:0-2137 GCA_964628875.1 uncultured Anaerolineae bacterium | reverse complement strand
GCAAAGGGTGCGGCGGCGGCTGGCTCAGCGATGACCTTGACACGCTCCATGATGAGGCGCATGGCGGCGATGATGTCGGCGTCGTTGATCAGCACGACGTCATCTACATAGGCTTTGACGTGTGCAAAGTTGCTCTTGCCAAAAAATGGCGCGGCTAAGCCGTCGGCGATGGTTTGCACGCGGTCGAGTTTGCTGGCTTCACCGCGTTGCAAACTGTTTGTCAATGTTGGCGCGCCTTCGGGTTCGATGCCGATCACGCGCGCACTCGGACGCATGCTCTTGATAGCGGCGGCGACACCAGAGATCAAGCCACCTCCGCCAACGCCGATGATGACTACATCAACATTTGGCAGGTCTTCGACCAATTCCACACCGACCGTGCCCGCCCCCGCAATCGTCATCGGATGATCAAACGGGTGAATCAAAGTCGAGCCGCGCTCTTGTTGGATGCGTTGGGTGGTTGCGAGTAGATCGTCGCTGGTTTGCACGACCTCACCACCATAGCCGCGTGTGGCATCCACTTTGCTTTGAACTGCATTGGCGGGCATGATGATCGTGGCTGGCACATTGATTTGCGCGGCTGCCCACGCCAACGCCTGCGCGTGATTGCCAGCCGAGAGCGAGATCACGCCTTTGCGTTTGTCAGCCTCTGGCACGTGATGCAAATTGTTTAGCACACCACGCACTTTGTAAGAGCCAGTTTTTTGAAACATCTCGGCTTTGAAATACAAATTGCAACCGACGCGTGCGCCTAGCTGTGTCGAATGCAACAACGGCGTGCGATGCACACGCGCACCGATGACCTCGCGCGCGAGCAGAATGTCATTTAGACCGATTAACTCAGACATGTTTACCAGCCGCGCTTGAGCACTTGATACATGCACTCCGCGCCAAAGCGGATCGAATCAACCGGGATGCGCTCATCATGCGTGTGGATCATGGTTGGCACATACAGATCGGGTGGCATCGGTGTTGGAATGAAGCCGTATGTTTGCACACCGAGCTTATTGAAGAAGCGTCCATCTGTGCCGCCAGTAAATAGCATTGGCACCGGTGTGCCGCTTGGGTCGGCTTCTTTCAGAATTTGTGACAGCAGCGGGAACATTTTCATATCCGGCGCTTGTTGTGTCTGCTCAAAATACATCTCGTTTTTTACTTCGTATTCGTCGCCGATGATGTCATGCAGCTGCTCGTAAAATGACTCTTTGGTCTCGCCCGGTAGCAGACGACAATCGAGCAGCACCTCAATCGTGCCCTGGATGACATTGCCTTTGTCGCTGGCTTTGATGATGGTCGGGCTGATGCTGTTGTGAAAAATGGGATACAGCGCGCGCCCTTGTTCGCCGAGTTCGTTCAAAATACGATCCGTTTGGGTTGGGTCAAGCAGCTTGAGATATTGGCTGCGATGTGGCTCATCAAGTGCGCTGGCGATGCCCTCAATCATCATGCGCGTCGTCTGCGGGATGCGCACAGGTGTGTGACCTTGGTCAATCGTCTGCAAAAATTTACCGAGCCGCGCCATGGCTTCGCCGCGCACGGGGATGCTGCCGTGTCCCGAACGACCTCGAATAAAGATGCGTGTGCCGCAACCATGCTTTTCTTGCACCTGTATCGGATAAAACTTTTTGCCGCCGATGTATTGCGAGTAGCCACCAAATTCACCGATACCGTATTTGATGCCCTCAAATAGATGCGCATGCTCCTCAACTACAAACCGTGCGCCGACTTGTCCGCCGGCTTCTTCGTCTGCTGGAATCACCAGCATTAGGTCACCCGGCAATGACAATCCTTCAGACTTGGCGCGCAAAAATGACGAGATCATCATCGAGACCGCGCCTTTCATGTCGAGTGTGCCACGCCCCCACAAAAATCCATCAATGATGTCAGCGTTGAAGGGTGGATGCGTCCACGGCTGCCCCTGTGTCGTGACCACGTCAATGTGTCCTTGCAACATGAGCCCGGGTTGTCGTCCGTCGCCCTTTATGCGACAAACGAGTGTCGCACGACCCGCCACTTTTTCGACGAGTTGTGGCTCTAGCCCGTATTGGCGCAATAGGTCGGCGACATAGGTCACGCACATCGTTTCGTTGCCGGGTGGATTGACCGTCTCAAAACGCACAAGTTTTTGGAGCAATTC
>CAZVQE010000392.1:0-2142 GCA_964628875.1 uncultured Anaerolineae bacterium | reverse complement strand
ACCCGTAATCACAAATGTCTTATCAGCAAACGCTAAATGAAATTGACGCGCGGTGTGTTGCTGCGCCTCTTCGGCGGTGCGCACGCCCGCCTGTTGCAGCTTGGCGATGAGTGCGAGATTTGACTCGCGCGAGCGCCATTCCACCACACTCTGCGCCACGATCGGACCAATGCCCTCGACCTGCTGCAAGTCATCGGCGCTGGCGCGCATGAGTGCGTCGAGGCTACCAAAATGCGCAATCAAATCACGCGCGACCGTCTCGCCGACGTGACGGATACCGAGCCCGACCAGCAAGCGCGCGACGGGACGTTGCTTTGAGGCGGCGATCGCTTCGATCAGGTTTTGCGCTTTTTTATCGGCGAATTTGTCAAGCCCGAGCAACTGCTCTTTGCTGAGCGCGTACAGATCAGCGACATCGCTGACCAGCTCTGCATCTATCAGCTGCACGACGATTTTTTCACCGAGCCCTTCGATGTCCATTGCGCCCTTGCCAACAAAATGCTCAATCGCGCGATCGAGTTTGCCCGGGCAGTCTGGATTCAAACAAAAGATGGCGACCTCGCCCTCTTTTTGTGTGAGCGGTGTGTCACATGCGGGGCAGCGCGTCGGCGCGACGATGACGCGCTCCTTGCCCGTGCGTGCGGCGACGACTGGACCCGCAACATACGGGATCACGTCGCCAGCGCGTTTGACGGTGACGCGGTCGCCGATGCGGATATCTTTGCGCGCGATGTCGTCGTAGTTGTGCAGTGTGGCGTTGCTGATGGTGATGCCGCCGACTTGCACCGGCTCGAGAATGGCGTTGGGTGTGATCGCGCCTGTGCGCCCAATCTTGACCTGCACGTCACGCAAAATCGTCGTGCTTTCGCGCGCCGCAAACTTGAACGCAATCGCGCCGCGCGGGTCTTTGCCAACGAAACCGAGCGCGTTGCTGAGCGTGAGATCGTCGAGCTTGATGACCATGCCGTCTATCTCAAATCCGAGTGAGTCGCGTCGCTCTGCAAAACCCTGACAGTAGGCGATTGCATCCTCCAAGCTCGTAAATCGCTTCGCCGCCGACGTGATCGGAAATCCGAGCTGTTTGAGCCATTGCAGCAGTTCCCATTGCGTGTCAGGCGCCATTCCCTCGACGACTGCGTAGCAATACAGGCTCAATGGGCGCTTGGCGGTCATGGCTGGGTCGAGCTGGCGCAGCCCACCGCTGGCGGCGTTGCGCGGGTTGGCGAGCGGTTTGTCGCCGTTGGCGAGCGCGTTGGCGTTGTATTTGTCAAATTCAGCTTGAGTCATGACCGCCTCGCCGCGCACACTGAGGCGAGTAGGGGGCTTTGCGTCTTTGCGTAATTGCAACGGCACCGATTTAATGGTGCGCGCGTTGGCGGTAATGTTTTCGCCGATCACGCCATCGCCGCGCGTCGCGGCTTGCACGAGCGCGCCATTCTCATAGGTCAGCACGATGGTCAGCCCGTCAATCTTTGGCTCAACGACGTAGCTGTCGAGGTCGCCGACAATCTCATTTTTTTGCGCGTAGGCGCCGATTCGCTCGCGCCACGCGCGCACGTCGTCGGCGTCAAAGGCATTGGCGAGGCTCAAGATGGGCTGCGCGTGTTGCACCTTTTCAAAGCCTTCGGCGACCGCGCCGCCTACACGCTGCGTCGGCGAATTTGGCGTGAGCCAATCGGGATGCGCGGTCTCGATGGCGCGTAGTTCATTCATCAGCGCGTCGTATTCGCCGTCGCTGATGATCGGCTCAGCCAGCACGTGATAGCGGTAGCTGTGCTCGTTGAGTTGGGTGCGTAGCGCCTGCATACGCGCGCGTAGCTTGTCGTCATTTTTTGACATGCGAGGGGAATTTTAATGCGGGATGTGAAAGGGATCTAGGTTATAAAGATTATGAATTTGCTGACGATTTAGATACGTAAGTTTCAGAATTTATACAAAAAAAGACCCGAGAATGACTCGGGTCGGGTTCGGCTCATAAATAAATTATGAGCCTTATTGCAGCAACGACTCTCACCTCGGAAAGCTACAATAGTGTGAATAGTATATCGTACAAAGCAGGCGGTGATAATCATGACGGAACTAGGATACACACTCGGACTCGACATTGGAATGGCATCGGTAGGTGCAGCTGTAATCAAAGAT
>CAZVQE010000391.1:0-2150 GCA_964628875.1 uncultured Anaerolineae bacterium | reverse complement strand
ATTCGCCGGGCGGCGTAACCTTGGCTTTTTCGCGCACGAGGCTGACCATCTCCTCGATGGAGGTGCAATGCTCCAGCTCGAGGCGTGTCATCTTCACGCCGACTTGGAGCATGTGATTGTGTGCATCGTTGATGCCGGGAATGGCTCTGCGCCCGTGCAAGTCAATCACTTGCGTATGCGTATCGCGCAATGCAAGAATGCTATCGTCATCGCCCAGCATAAGGATCGAGTTGCCCTTGATGGCGATCGCGCTACATTCTGGCAGCGATTTGTATTGCGTGGTGATTTTGCCGTTGTGAAGAATGAGATCAGGGCCGAGTGATTGAATCAGCATGTGCGCAAGTATATTGGCTTTGTCATTGATCTTTGCGACAATCGGATTCCTCAATAAAACCCGATTGCTGCAATCATCGTTGCTACTGACGCTATTTAAGCTATGGCAGTTGTAGACATCTGCGACGGCGCATCGCCGAGATCAAAGTAGCGCCACCACGCGCGCACACACTCTACATGCGACATATACCAATATTTTGCGAAGGGCGAATGTCCAACGTTGGTAATTTGTAGGGTGGGGATGCCATTTGCAAAACACAACTGATTTGGCACGACGCCGTCGCCCCACACCGTGCCATCGCCGCACAAAAAGCGATAGTAACGATACGCTAGTCGCTCCCAAGATTTGCCGTTGGCGTTGCCTTTGATGAGCTTACTGGTGACCGACAGATAGCGCACCTCAGGCGCATAAAACGCACCCGGATAATGCTCATCCAACCAAGCAATGATGCGCAGTGCGAGGTTATTATTTGGCAGAGGTTGCGTGCCGCGCAACGGACTGCCGAGCGCATAAAAGTGTGACACATGACGATGTCCGTGATAGCTATGAATCGCGCGCGCAAGGCGTTTACGTTGTGGCAAATCCGTGAGGTTGTCTGCCAGATATGCACGCGCGACGACACCACCGGCGCTGTGACCGATCAACACAACATGTTCGCTGTTTGTTTCGCGTAATGCGCGATTGACGACTTGATGCGCGCGTTCCAGCAAAAAGCCGTAGCTTGTCAAATTTGCAAATGCCCACGTCGCGCGTGTGATGTTTGCGACATACACGCGGCGTCCAGTGACTTGGGTCAGCGCTTTAATTGAATCTCGATAATCGCGCCAACTAGAGCCATATCCGCCTAGCACGACAATCGGTTCATTCATGTGTGTTGAGTGAGTCGCTCAAAAAATAAATGCTTAAGCCGCGCGCCATCTACGCCGACCAGGCAATTGACTTTTGGCGTGTTAAAAAATTTGCCACGCCGATCAGCAACGGTCGAGCCGATGGCAGGTCCATCGAGCGGCACATTGATCGAGTGTTGCTCGCCGCGAAAAAGCGTCGGGTCAATTAGATACGCAATCGCAGACGGATCGTGTGTATGGATTTCTCCATTCTCCATCGCATACCAATCGCGGTGAAAATGTTGATAAAAAGGCACAACGTCGGCAATAAAGACGCCGAGCGGATCGCCGCTCTTGCGCATCGCCGCAAAGTAAGCGTCATCCATTTGCACGGCTTCAGTTACGTCGAGCCCAGCCATCGTCATGTTCCAATTTGCACTAAATACGATATGCGCGGCGTGCGGATCATTGTGAATGTTGGCTTCGGCGAGCGGCGAGACATTGCCCGGATGCAAGATGCTGCCGCCCATCATGACCACCTCTTTGACATGTTGCGCGATGCGCGGCTCTAGGCGCAGCGCAAGCGCGATGTTGGTCAGCGGTCCAATCGGCGCTAGCGTGATCTCACCGGGTTGCGACATGACGGCGTCAATGATGAATTGCGCGGCGTAGCGCGAATCCGTTTTGGCAATTGGATTTAGCAGTGCGTTCCAACCGATGTTGCCCATCGCGTCGTCGCCATGCACAAATTCGCCCGTTGGCAGTGGCGCAATAACGAGCGGATATGGCGCACCTTTGGCGACAGGGATGTCCGCGCGCCCCGCGATGTGCAAGAGATTTAGCGCATTGCGTGTAGTCGCTTCGACATTGCTATTGCCAAAGATAGTAGTCAGCCCGACCACTTCGATTTCGGGTGAGCGCAACGCCAAATAGATTGCCATTACATCGTCTACGCCCGGATCCGTGTCAATGATGATTTTGCGCATAGA
>CAZVQE010000390.1:0-2165 GCA_964628875.1 uncultured Anaerolineae bacterium | reverse complement strand
AAGATGGCGTAGAGGCGTTCGCTCTGTTTCGCGCTGTTGCACGCGATCAGGTTGCCGTCTATGGTTGTGCCATTTGTGCCTGCGCCGAGTCGTATGCCATACAGATTACGCTCACTCTCTACACATGCTGTTGCAGATGCGCTCGATACGCCGATCACGTTGTTGATCAATTTGTTATTCAGCCCGCCGCCGCCCGTAAATTCATACACGCCGATGCCTGCGCCAGATGGACTGCCATAGGTCACGAGATTTTGCAGCGTGTTGTGACTGCCTTCGCCGACGCCTGATTGACCACGTATCTGAATGTCATCTGCATTTGCCGGAGCGCCGATAAACGTCAGATTTTTGACTGTGTTGTAGCTGCCTTTGACTGTCATGACCGCGCGCAGGGCTTCGAGATTGACACCGCTGAGTTTGATATTGCGTGTGCCGCCATCCACAGTCACATAGCTGCCGCTTAAGATCAGCGAGTCAATCGCCGGCGCAAATGTTGCGTTTGTCAACGCCGCATCAAATGTGATCGTGTGTGAAATGTATTGAGTGGCGCTGGCTTCGTTGAGCGCGGCGCGCAGAGTGCATTTGCCCGCGCCATCTGCGCATGTGCCATCGCCTTGATTGATATCGCCCGTGTCGTCGGTCGAGTTTACGACAAAGTTGGATTGCGGCGCTTGCGTGCTTGCGCCGGTGAGTTGAATCGAGCTGCTCAACGCAAACGCCAGTAGCGAAGCGGACAGAATCAGCGAAAAAAATTTTGTTTGAGTTGTTCGAGGTTGTGCGCTCATAGCTCAACTATATCGCGGGCATCGGCTCAAGTACAATCGCGCCGCAATGATTACCGAGCAACAAATCTTGACGGCACTCTCGCGTGTGATGGAGCCTGAGCTTCACCGCGATCTCGTGACGCTCAACATGATCAAAAATATCAAGATCAGCAGCAATAATGTCAGCTTTGATGTCGAGCTGACCACCCCTGCTTGCCCTCTCAAAGACGTGATCGAAAAAGATGTGCGCACCGAACTTGCAAAAGTCAATGGCGTTGGCACAGTAGATGTCAATTGGACGAGCAACGTGGACGCGAATGCGCGCATGCGCGGTGCGCTAAATCTGCCATTCAAAAACATCATCGCTGTCGCCAGCGGCAAAGGCGGCGTCGGCAAAAGCACCGTGTCTGCCAACCTTGCAATTGCGCTAGCCAAGAGCGGGGCGACAGTTGGACTGCTAGACAACGACGTGTATGGACCCAATATTCCGATGATGTTTGGCTTGCCGTCTGCGCAGACCTCGCCCGATGGCAAATACACGATCCCCGCCGTAGATCAAAAAGACGGCAAGCTCATTCCCGCCGAGCGCTACGGCATCAAGGTGTTTAGCATCGGCATGATTTACCCGCCTGAGTCGCCGCTTGTGTGGCGTGGGCCCATGCTGCATAGCGCGATTCGCCAGTTTTTTCAGGATGTGTTGTGGGGCGAATTAGACTATCTCGTGATTGACATGCCGCCCGGCACCGGCGATTCGCAGCTATCGTTGGCTCAGGTCGCGCAGGGCGCGATGGGCGTCATCGTGACAACGCCGCAGCTCGTCTCGATGAGTGACGCGCTCAAGGGGCTGGCTGCATTTGAGCAAATGAAAATCCCAGTCATTGGCGTGATCGAAAACATGGGACCCTACATTGACAAATCAAGCGGACAAAAAGTCGCGCTGTTTGGTGAGGGTGGGGGCGAGCGTCTTGCAAAAATGAAGAGTGTGCCTTATCTCGGTAGCGTGCCACTCGATCCGGTGATTCGTGTTGGAGGCGACAGTGGGCGTCCGATAGTCGTTGCAGATGAAAAATCAGACGCCGCCAAATGCTTTGCGGAGATCGCAAAACAAGTGGCGGCGCGCGTCAGCGTGCTCAACTATCAAAGTAGCGTAGCGCCGACGATCTCAGTTGTGGGCTGAGTTACTTTGGTCCGATATACACGATCTCAAACAAAATGCGGTCGGGGCTTTCAAACATGACCTGATAGTAGGTCTTGTCTGCCTCGCTCGAAAACTCTGGGCGGTGGCGAGGTGTCTCAAATAGCGGTTTGACATTCTGCGATTTGAGATATGCCACCGTCGCGTCTACATCTGCGATTGAGTTCACGTGTATGCCAAGATGGTTGAGTCCAGCGGCATCGTAATCG
>CAZVQE010000389.1:0-2168 GCA_964628875.1 uncultured Anaerolineae bacterium | reverse complement strand
TGTAGGTGATCCGCACGCCCCAGCGCGAGCCATCGCCGACTGCCGCGCGCACTTCCTCGCCTGTGTCACCGATGACGATGCCAATATCCTTGACACCCGCCTGCTCCATCATCTCGATCACGCGAAACAACACCGGCGTATATGCCACCGGTATCAATTGCTTGGCAGTCGTAAAAGTGAGGGGGCGCAAACGCGTGCCTTTGCCGCCGCTGAGGATCAGTCCTTTCATATTGTGCGTTTACGGGTCTGACCACTTTGAGCGATCAGACCCGTAGATAACAAAAATTTATTGCCCGAAGATGCTCTGGAAGCGCATCAACAAACCAAGATCGCCGCTCACGCGTAGCTTGCCCGTCATAAACGCCATCGTCGGATCAAGTTGCCCTTGACTAATAGCGATCCAATCATCCGCCGCCATCTCAAGCGTCGCCGATGGATTATCGGCCTGTCCTTCATTGAGCACAGCCCCGGTCTCGGTAATCGCGACGTTGTAGTTGCCGCCGCCCTCGCCCGTCGTATTGTGTTGGATCGTCACATCCAGTCCCTTCGCTTTCTTGGGGTCAAACTGTGCGACCATCCCTTCGAGTGATTCTTTTACTGTCATTTTTTATTTTCCTTTAGCGCGCGCCTGTTTCATCATCGTATTTTTTGTGAATGGCGCTCGCATCGCATTAAATCTAGCCGTGAATTGTACCTGCTAAAATCTCAAAGAATGTTGCGTAAACTAAACCTGCGAGCTGCATTGATTGGCGTGTTGATCTGCGTCGTAGCGTTTTTTCTGATCAATTTTGTCTTATTCTTGCGCAGCCGTGACACACTGCCGAGCCAGACCTACTTTGGCGAATTGGATGTGAGCGGAGAAACGGCTGACCAAGCTATCACGCGCACACTCACCACGTGGCAGCAACCGGTGATTTTGCTATATCAAGGGCAAGTCATCCCGTTGCAGCCTGAGACGATTGACTTTAAGCTCAATAGCACCGTCGCGCGCTTTACGCTAAACAAGATTGTGAGCGATCAACAAGGGCTAGACAAGTTTCCAAAATATCTGACCCAACAAATCACCACCACGCGCATCGCCGCGCCCTACAACTACGACGAGACCAAGCTACGCGCATTTTTGGCGGACATAGCAAAACGATTTGACAAGCAACCCATCCAACCACAGGCGGACGTCACCAATCTCAAGGTCGCGCCCCCACAAGGTGGCATGTTGCTCAACCTCGACGAAGCCGGCGCGATGGTCATCAATGCGCTCGCATCCAGCATCAACCGCACTGTAGATTTGCCGGTAGATGTGTTGCCAACCGATCGCGCAACAATACCAGCATTAGCCGAATTACTCCAAGCGCGATTAGAGCCATTCAACAAAACCGCAAATGGCAATCTCGCCGCCGTGTATATCAAAGACCTGCGCAGCGGCGAAGAACTCTCAATCTCAGGCGACACCGCATTTTCGGCGGTGGGCTGGCTGCGCGTCGCGGTCGCGCTCGAGGCGTATCGCAGCAAGCAAGCCAATCCACAAATGCTCGACGCGCTCATTCTCAACGGCGACGACGGCGCGGGCAACAATCAACTGACGCTCATCGGCGGCGGCGACCCACAAAACGGCGTCGGTCAGGTCAATGGCGCATTACGCAAGATGGGGCTGGTCAGCTCATTTATCGCGCAGCCGTTTGGGGGAACTGGGCGCGCGCCGACCATCGTCACACCCGCAAATAGTCGCGCCAACGCGCCAAGTTTGCTGAGCGACAACGCACAAACGACACCGATTGAGATGGGGCTGATGCTCGAGTCACTCGACCAATGCCGCAAAAACGGCGGCAGCTTGCCACTCGTTTTTGGCAATGCGATCAACGCCGAAAATTGCAACGCCTTGCTTGCCACGCTCGGCAAAAACAACATCAACGCACAAATTGAACTTGGCAGTGGCAGTGCAACGGTGATTCATCGGCAGTCGTGGGACGACAACAATCACGGCGACGCGGCGATTGTGCGCTCGCCGAGTGGCGATTACTTCTTGGTGGTCATGTTGCGCGGCGGCAAGCTCAACTGGACAGAGACATCGTCACTCATCGCCGACGTCGCACGCGCGACCTACGGTTACTTTAATAACGGACAAGTGCCGCTCGCCAAACCAACTAGCCCGAATGCGCCAGCCAAATAGA